>NZ_RZPH01000039.1:0-14461 GCF_004022825.1 Mesorhizobium sp. M7A.F.Ca.CA.004.04.2.1 | reverse complement strand
GCTCGCGATAGCCTTCGAGCGGATAGCGCGAGATCGATGCGCCGAGGAACAGAAGGTCGTCGAAATGCGGCAGCTTGCGCTTGGCGCCGGCGCCGCGGATGTCATAGATGCCGGTCGCTGCGGCACGGCGGATCTCGGAAAGCGTGTAGTCGTCGAAGGTCGCGGATTTGCGCGGCGTCGTCGGCGGGTTGCGATAGGTCATGCTGCCTCAATACGCGTCGGCGTTGTCGATATTGAAATTGTAGAGCGTGCGCGCCGAACCGTAACGCTTGAACTCCGACGGCTTGACGCCGGTGATGCCGGCACGGTCGAGCAGGCCTTGCAGCAATTCCAGATGCTCGGTCCGCATCTCCTTGGCGATGCAGTCGGCACCGAGGCTTTCGACCTTGCCGCGCACGAAGAGCCGCGCCTCGTAAATGGAATCGCCCAGCGCGTCGCCGGCATCGCCCAGCACCACCAGATTGCCCGACTGCGCCATGAAAGCCGACATATGGCCGATATTGCCGTGGACGACGATGTCGATGCCCTTCATCGAAATGCCGCAGCGCGACGAGGCGTTGCCTTCGATGACCAGCAGGCCGCCCTTGCCGGTGGCGCCGGCATATTGGCTGGCGTCGCCTTTGATGGTGATCGAGCCCGACATCATGTTCTCGCCGACGCCGGGGCCTGCCGAGCCATGCACGGTAATGGTGCTGCCGGAATTCATGCCGCCGCAGTAATAACCGACGCTGCCGCGCACATCGATGGCAACAGGCTGGTCGACGCCGACGGCGACCGAATGGCTGCCTTTCGGGTTCAGCACTTCCCATGCCGTTTCGTTCGAGCCCGGCGCCAGATTGTGCAGCGCCTGATTGAGTTCGCGCAGCGACAGCTGGTCGAGATCGAAGACCCGAGGATCGTGTGCCGCAGTCTTTGAAAGCGTGGTTGCGGGCATGAACTCAATGCTCCCAGAAATAGACGGTTGCGGGCTCGGGTTCCCAGACCCTCGCATTGTCTATGCCGGGCAGTTTGGTCAGCGCGCGATATTCCGAGCCGAAGGCGACATACTGGTCGGTTTCGGCCATGACAGCGGGCTTGCAGGCGATCGGGTCGCGCACCACGCCAAAACCGTTCTTGGTGCCGACGACGAAGGTGAAGAAGCCGTCTAGGTCGGAGAGCGTGCCTTCCAGCGCCTCGCCGAGATTCTTGCCATGCGCCATCTGCGACGAGAGATAGGCGGCAGCAACCTCGGTGTCGTTTTCGGTTTCGAACGTCATGCCTTCGCGGATCAGTTCGCGGCGGACATTGTTGTGGTTCGACAGCGAGCCATTGTGCACCAGGCACTGGTCGGCACCGGTCGAGAACGGATGCGCGCCCATCGTCGTCACTGCCGATTCCGTTGCCATGCGGGTATGGCCGATGCCATGCGTTCCGGTCATCTTGCGGACGTCGAAGCGATCGACGACGGCCTCCGGCAGGCCGACTTCCTTGTAGATCTCGACAACGTCGCCGGCGCCCATGATGCGGATGTCGGGGCGCAGCGCCTGGATGGTTTCGCGCGCTTCATCGATCTTGGCCGGCGTGGTCCTGACGACCGCATGGGTGGATTTCACCGCGATCGTCACCGGCGTGCCGATGGCCTTGGCGAGCTCCGCCTCGAGGCCGCGGAAATCGCGGTCGGGCTTGGCGGACTGGATGGTGATCTTGGCCTCATTCTTGGAAGGCGCGCCATAGATGGCGATACCGGCGCTGTCCGGACCGCGGTCGCTGAGGGAGATCAGCATCTGCGACAGCATCGCACCAAGCTGGGGTTCCAGCGACTTGTCCTTCAAAAACAGTCCGACAATTCCACACATGTCAGCCTCCCGATGTTTGTAGCTAAGAGATCGTTTGTAGCTAAGAGAGGATGTATCGAATGAGCTGCACAAATTCAATCGTATGAAAAAAATATTCCTCTAGTTACCTATGCGGCTCAATGCCGCTCTGCGCACTGTCGCCGTCTCGCCGGGCATTGTGAACCCATTTGGCGGAGCGGATGCGGGCGAGCTTGTAGGCGTCGAGAATCGACAAGGCATAGATCAGGAAGCCGCCGGCGTGACGGCCGACGAAGCTGGCATCGGGCGGTGCGATCTTGGCCGTCACCCATGCCAGGATCACCATGAAGAAAAGGAACTGAAGGCCGCGCACCGGCACGCCGAGAATGACGTGCCCGCTTCCCGGCAGCACGATTGCGGCGCCGAGAACCAGATAGGGATTGGTGGGTGCCGTGGTGGGAATGGTCATGCGGCTTGCCGTTCGCTTTTGTTGATGGCGTCGCGAAGCGCCGACACCGACATCAGCAGTCTTTCGATCAGCGCACGATCGAGTGTGGCGTCGCCAAATTCGGCCTGCCGGAACACACCGTAGCGCGCCCGTTCGGCTTCGGCCAGCAGCCACACGATGCGTACCCCTTTCGGGGTGATCAGCAGTTCCTTGGCGCGCCCTTCGGAAAAAATCCCGAGGTGGCCGGCGATGGTCTCCAGTGGGAAGTGGACGCCCCTGCGATCCGTCCGCAACACGGCCTCGGCCGGAAATGCCGAACTCTTCGGCAGCGTGTGGTCGAGATGATCGAAATTGGAGAAGGTCGTCGGCGACCCCGGCCGCATCATCATGTCGAAGGTGCCGGGCACGGCCACCGGCTCGGTGACCGAGATGCTGAGCCAGCGCGCCGGCAGTTTCCGCGTCGCCAGTGTGTCGACGATGGTGCGCACCTGGACGCGTTGGCTGTTCCAGGATCCTTCCCAGGTGATGACGCCGGCGGTGCCGTCCGAGACATTGGCTGCGTCGGCGATGGCTGTGCGGATGCGGTCCTGCTCGACGGCAAGCGCCATCGATGCCCTGTTGCGGCTGGCACGCGCCTGCCAGGCAAGGTGGAGAACGATAGCCAGGACAATGGCTCCGGCCAGCAGTGCTGATGTCAGCTCGGACATTTTCTCATGCCACGCCCATCCAGGATACGGACCGGCCTACTCCCATCAATAACCCTGCGGCTTCGGCCACGGCATGGTGAACTGATCGCCGCGCCGCACGAATTTGTAGCGATAGAAATGGAACCACAGTGAGATCAGGAAATAGAAGGCGACCATGGCGATCAGTTGCGAGCCGAAGCCGAGGAAGATGGCGAAGAAGGTCACCACGCACAGGCAAAACAGCACGATGGCCGGGATCGGGTGGAAGGGGTGCGTGTAGCCGCGGCGGATCGAGCCGAGCGGCCACTTCTTGCGGAACATGATGATGTTGATGCTCATGAACGTGTATTGCAGCACGCCCGACAGGATCGAGAAGGTGATCGCCTGGTTGAGGTCGGCGATGAAGGCGAAGGCCAGCGCGATCGGCAGCAGGAACAGGATCGAACGATAGGGCGTGCGATATCTCGGATGCACGGCCGAGAACCATGTCGGCAGATAGCGGTCGCGGCCGAGCGAGAACCAGGCGCGCGCCGCATCGTTGATGCAGCCATTGGCGGAGGCCATTGCAGCAAGCAGCGTGGCGACGAACAACAGGTTCTCGAGCAGCGGGCTGCCAGTCAGCTTGCCGGCGTCCCACAGCGGATAATAGGTGATGCCGAGATATTCCCATGGCATCATCGAGGCGCAGACATACCAGGTCATGGCGGCGGCGATCAAAAGCGTGATCATGCCGGCCATGGTGCCGTAAGGCAGCGAGCGGGCCGGCGAGCGCACTTCCTCGGCGGCCTGTGTGGTGCCCTCGATCCCGAGATAGTACCAGATGCCGAACTGGAAGGCGGCGATGACGCCAATCCAGCCATAGGGGAGTGCATTGCCTGGCGTGACCAACTCGTTCAGCTTCAGCACGGCGCCTTGCGTCCACGGGCTGACCGAAAAGAACAGGATGACAATCGAGATATAGGCGACCGCTGTGATGACGAAGTTGACATTGAGCGTCATCAGCACGCCGCGATAGTTCAGCCACGCCAGCACGACGATGGTCGCGGCGATGAAGGAATTGTGGGTGAGCCCTTCGACGCCGGCCTTGGCGACGATGGTGTCGCCGAGCAGGATGGCGTCGGACACTTCGAGCATGGTGTAGGCAAAGACCAGGAACAGCGCGACGTTGAACGCCATCAGCGGTCCGACGATGTGCTTTGCCTGCGCATACTGGCCGCCGGCGGCGGCCACGGTCGATGTCACCTCGGAATCGATCATGGCGACCGAGGTGTAGAGCAATCCCACGACCCAGCAGACGATCAGCGCGGCCAGTGCGCCACCCTTGTCCGCCGAGAAATTCCAGCCGGTGAATTCGCCGACCAGGACGATGCCGACGCCGAGCGCCCAGACATGGGCCGGTCCGAGCACGCGCAGGAGTGAAACTCTGTCCCCTTGGGCAGCCGGTTCAAGTGCGATCGTCATTGTTCAATCCTCACTCAGATCCGGTGTTTTTCGGAAGTGGCTTCCAGTTCGCCCTCGCGCGAGGAGGTCAGCACCTCTTCGGAGAAGGTCGTGTCAACCTTGAACCAGTCGTAGAGCATCCACAAAGCGAGCACGATCGAGATGCCCCAGCATGCGTAAGAGAGTGCCACCCACATGATCGTGTCCCCCGAATTAAATCGTCCTCAGAACTCTTACTTGTCGTCGAATTTTTCGTTGATGACGTCGCGATATTCGCGGTC
The DNA here is from genome assembly GCF_004022825.1 of Mesorhizobium sp. M7A.F.Ca.CA.004.04.2.1. Taxonomy (NCBI): domain Bacteria; kingdom Pseudomonadati; phylum Pseudomonadota; class Alphaproteobacteria; order Hyphomicrobiales; family Phyllobacteriaceae; genus Mesorhizobium; species Mesorhizobium sp. M7A.F.Ca.CA.004.04.2.1. Next base: position 9,813 of record NZ_RZPH01000039.1, on the reverse strand, counting down.
TGATGCACGAAACAGGAAGACGAAATAACCGATCAGCACCGCCGCCATGATGATCAGCGTCGGCCAGTCGATGACATAGTGGAAGCGGTTCTGGATGATGTCGTGCGCGGTCTCGGGCGTATAGCCGAGCTTTTCCCAGATAGACGCCATGGTCGGGTTCTGGCCTAGCGCTTCCCAGGTCTTGGCGTCGAGCGCGTCGATGGATTTCGCCGCGCCGGCGAGGCCCAGCTTGAGCGGTAGCCACAGTGCCACGAAAATGGCGACGACGACGACGGCGATGTCGAAAACCTGCCCGGCCTTGCTTTGTTCCGGCGGCGTGTAGCGGGACATCTCTTCTACCCCTCAGGACTTGCGGTTCAGGACTTGCGGTTGCGGAACGCGTCGGCGTTCTTGATATCGAGCCCGTAGATGAATTCCTTGTCTTCCTTGTAGTGCTTGACCATCGCCAGGATGGCGGCCGTGTTGAAGATCAGCACGGCGGCGGCGGCGATCGCGACCACGGCCTTGATGCCGCTGTGCGGGATGTAGGGCCATGTCATGAGGAGGACGAAGAGGATCGTCGCCCACAGGCAGACGATCAGGAGCGCGGCTCCGCGCACGTCGGAACGATACAGCGCTTCGATGCGCTGTTGCATGTCTGACATCGGTTTCTCCCCTTTTCCGCCGTCCGGTTCCGAATCCCCCGTCCGTCGTCCTCTTTCAACAGAGTGAAATTTTTTTCATAAGTTCTGTCTGAATCCCGCAATTGTCAAGCGCGATTTACGTGGGGTTAACCGTTTGGTTTGCGCGGCGGATTTTGCCTGACAATGAAATTAATTGCTTATGGGTATTGCGGCGCCCGGAGGTTTGCGATCAATATTCGGCCAAAGCTCCCGCCGCTGCGCAGGGGGCAGGGAACAGCAGAGCATTATCGAAACGGAGGACGAGCGGATGACGGCATCCTGGAGATTTTCGACCCTGGCGGATCGGCACCGAGCGCTCGGTTCGAAGCTCGAAGACTGGAGCGGCATGGGAACCGCCTGGACCTACGACAAGGATGCCGACGAGGAGTACATCGCCATCCGCACCAAGGCTGGTCTGATGGATGTCTCCGGCCTCAAGAAGGTCCACATATCAGGGCCGCACGCCTCGCATCTCATCGACCTCGCCACCACACGCGATGTCGAAAAGATCTATCCCGGCAAGTCGGCCTATGCCTGCATGCTGAATGAGGCGGGCAAATTCACCGACGATTGCATCCTCTACCGCACCGGCCCCAACGCTTGGATGGTCGTGCATGGTTCGGGCACCGGCCATGAGGAGTTGCAGCGGGCAGCTATGGGCCGCGACGTCTCGCTGCGCTTCGACGACAATCTGCACGATCTGTCGCTGCAGGGTCCGACAGCAGTCGACTATCTAGCCAAGCATGTGCCGGGCATTCGCGACCTCAACTATTTCCATCACATGCAGACGCAACTGTTCGGCTTGCCCGTCATGATATCGCGCACCGGCTATACCGGCGAGCGCGGCTACGAGATCTTCTGCCGCGGCCAGGATGCCGGCACGATCTGGGACAGGATCCTCGACGAGGGCAAGAGCGCCGGCATCATTCCGTGCCGCTTCACCACGCTCGACATGCTGCGCGTCGAAAGTTATCTGCTCTTCTACCCCTACGACAATTCCCAGAAGTATCCGTTTGAGAACGAAGGCCCGGGCGACACGCTGTGGGAACTCGGCCTCGACTTCACCGTCAGCCCCGGCAAGACCGGCTTTCGCGGCGCCGAGGAGCACTATCGCCTGAAGGGCAAGGAGCGCTTCAAGATCTATGGCGTGCTGCTCGACGGCAAGGAGCCGGCCGATGAAGGAGCGCCGGTCTATCGCGACGGCAAAAAGGTCGGCGTAGTAACCTGTGCCATGTATTCGCCGCTGGTCGAGAAATCGATGGGCATCGCCCGGCTCGACGTGGACTGCGCGGTCAAGGACACCAAGCTCGAAATCCGCAACAAGAGCGGTGCCATCAAGGCGACGGCGCAGCCGCTTCCCTTCGATGATCCCAAGAAGACCAAGCGCGCGGCGAAAGGTTGAGGCATAGTCAACACCGAGGGGTTCGAGCAATTCCAGGAAAGTGTGAAACGGTTTTCCGTCCGGAATTGCGTCGAAGCAAAGAGATAGAGCGGTCCGCCGTTTCTATGAAACGGTGAAGCGCTCGAAGGCACGAAGACATAAATGGCAGCCAAAAGTATCATCAGCCGGCCCGTTTACGGAACCTTGTCTCCGCAACCCGGCAAGCATCATCTTTTCATCGCGGACGCGGAAGGGGCGCTGGCGATAGCGGAGATGGCCGGGAGGGCGCCGCCCGGGTTTTTCGGCGACGCCGAAATCGTCTTCATTCCCGGGCTTGACGGCAAACATGCCGTCGCACTCGAAGCGTTGAAGCCGGCACAGTTCCACCAGGCGCCGTCCTTTGCCAGCCTGCTGCCACGGCTCCGGCAGACACTGGCCAACGCGCATATGGGCTTGCGCCTCTATCTCGCCGGCACGGAGGGCCTGATCGGCCAGGCGATGCAGGTGGCGCTTGAAGCCGGCATCGACCACACTTCGATCCAGACCGAGCACCGCGGCTCGCTGGCGCGGCGCATGCAATGTGTCCATTGCAAGGGCATCACCGAGAATGTGACGACGCAGCCGGCGACCTGCGCGCATTGCGGCCTGCTGCTTCTGGTGCGCGACCATTATTCCAGGCGCATCGCAGCCTTCCAGGGCGTCTGCATCAATGCGGAAGATCGCTCGGAGATTCCTCCGATGGAGGAGATTTTTCGATGAGCACCGGAACAACAAAACTCGATGTCGTTGTCAGCGACGTCGTCCCGGTCAACGACCTCGTCACCCGCTTCCATTTTCGCCGGCGCGACGGGCAGCTTTTGCCGACTTTTTCCGGCGGCGCCCATGTCGTGGTCGAGATGCGCGACGGCGAACGCACCAGGCTCAATCCCTATTCGCTGATGGGCTCGCCGCTCGATACGCGCGAATACACGATCTCGGTGCGGCGCGACGATGTCGGCCGTGGCGGCTCGCTGTTCATGCACCGGAGCGTCAAGCCGGGCATGGAGATGGTGGTCAGCTACCCCGTCAACCTGTTCTCGCTCGACCTGCGCGCCAAAAAGCATCTGATGCTGGCCGGCGGCATCGGCATCACGCCGTTCATGGCGCAGACCGCTCAGCTTGCGGCGGAAGGCGGCAATTTCGAACTGCACTACACCTGCCGCACCGCATCGCTCGGCACCTATGCCGATGTGCTGCGCGAGCGCTACGACCGCCGGGTCAGGCTCTATCATGACGACCTTGAGGAGCGCATCGAACTCGACCGGTTGCTGTCGACACAGCCGCTCGGCACGCATCTCTATGTCTGCGGCCCGGCTGGCATGATCAACTGGGTGCGCGATCGCGCGGCAAGCCTCGGCTGGCCGGCGGAAACCGTGCATTTCGAGCATTTCGCGGCACCTCAACCCGGACTGCCGTTCGACGTGAGGCTTGCCGTCAGCGGCAAGGCGATCCGCGTCGATGAACAGCAGAGCCTCTTGGAAGCGATCGAGGCGGCCGGCGTCGATCCGCCCTATCTCTGCCGTGGCGGCGTCTGCGGCCAGTGCGAGACCAACGTCATCTCTTGCGACGGCAGGTTCATCCACAACGACCACTGGCTGAGCGAGGAAGAGCACCGTTCGGGCAAGAAGATCATGCCGTGCGTGTCGCGCTTCGAAGGCCGGTCGCTGGTCCTGGAACGGTAGAGCATTTTGCAGCCAAGTGGATACACTTGGCGTCGCAGAAATGCGGCTAAAACAAAGAGATAGAGCGGGCAGCCCGCTCTAGGAGAAAATCATGGGCATCACCTTTCGCAAGGAAACGTTCCGCGATGACTTCACCTTCAAGAACAGCCCGGAGCACATAAGGCGCTTCCCGTTCCCGTTCCACGAAGACGCCTACATGTATGCTGTCAACATCGAGCCGCATGTCGTCGGACCCAGGGGCAGCGTGCTGGAAAACCTGATCGACGTCGACGAGCACTATGTCGCCGAGATGCAGGACCGCGCGCTGGTGCTGGCCGAGGATCCGCTGCGCTGCCAGTCGCTGCCGCACATGACGCTGGCCGGCTGGGACCTGCTCGAGCTTTTGATGGAGCAGCAGGCGCTGGGCTATCCCGAGCATTTCACGCTGACCCGCGACGGCGATCGCTGGCGCTGGATCAACCGGCCGCTCGGTATCGACGACACCTTCACTTTCGGCGACACCTCGACGCTGCCTTACGGGCCGATGGAATACATCACCCGGCAGAGCCAGGGCGATTTCTGCATCCTCGACCAGCGCGACGGCAATCTGTGGATGGATGCCGGCATGGTCACCACCCAGGCCGACTGGTCGCTCGATTTCGACATCGGCATGAACTTCTTCGAATGGCATGCGCCGGTGCCGCTGGCGCATGAGAAGGGGATTTTCGTCAGGGCGCTGAAATTCCTCACCAACATCCAGCAAGGCAAGCCGGCTCGACGCCTGAACTGGACGATGACCATCAATCCGCGCCTCGACACCAGCCCCGAGAACTACCACAAATGGGGGCCGGACCGGGCGACGGTGACGCCGGAGAATGTCGGCGACAAGGTGCATCTGCGGGTCGAACTGCAGAGCTTCTGGCGGCTGCCGCGCTCCAACGGCATCGTCTTCCCGATCCGCTGCTATCTGATCAAAATGGATGAACTGGTGACGCAGCCAAAATGGGCCCGGCGCCTGCACCGCGTCATCCGCGACCTGCCTGACGAACTCGCCAACTACAAGGGCCTGACACGCTATCGCCCGGCGTTGGTCGAGTGGCTGTCGAAGCTGGACGATGGGAGCGCGACGAGCCCAGGGTTTGGGCCGGATTGAATAGCTGATGTTGGCGCTGCCCCCAAAGCAGCCAATCTCCCCCCAAGAGGGGGAGATGCCCGGCAGGGCAGAGGGGGGCGCCGTGGAGCGCCTGCCTTGCCCAATCTCCACCTCCGCGCTTACGACGCGTCGCCCAGCCCAGCCACAATCATGACATGCTGGCAGACATTGTCGATATCGCGAATGACATCGTCGTTCCAGAAGCGCAGGACCGTCCAGCCCAGCGCTTCGAATTTGGCGGTTCTTGCAGCGTCCGATTCCGACGTTTCGGCCCGGCCATGCTGGGAACCATCAAGCTCGACGATCAGCTTTTTGTCCGGGCATGCAAAATCGACGATATGGCCGGCGATAGGCATCTGGCGCCGAAACCCCAGTCCCATCAGCCTGTGTGCCCTGATCTCATTCCAAAGCTTGAGTTCGGCATCGGTCATCACCTTGCGCATCGTGCGCGCATTGCGGCGGCTGTTGGCGGATACCAGATTGTGCGTCATCGCGGTTCGCCCCCCTCTGTCCTGCCGGACATCTCCCCCTCCAGGGGGGAGATCGAATGTCACTTCAGCTTTCGCCAATCACCAGTGCAAAAGAGGAGCCGTCGCGAAGCCGATCTCCTCACGAGAGACCAAGGGGAGATCGAGTCCCGCTTAACCCGCGCTCTGCGGATAGCAAATAATCGACAGATAGCGCATCGGCAGTTTCGTCAGTTGCTCCGGCCCGTGCGGCGCGTCGGCGTCGAAGAACAGGCTGTCGCCGGGCTTCATCGGGTAGAGGTTGCTGCCGTGCCGGTAAACGACCTCGCCTTCGAGCATGTAGAGGAACTCCATGCCCTCATGCTGGAAGGTCGGGAACACATCGGAATCCTCGGTCAGCGTGATCAGATAGGGTTCGACGACGACGCCGCTGGTGTTGGAACCGATATGTCCGAGCAGGTTATACTGGTGGCCGGCGCGGGTGCCGCGGCGCTCGACATCGAGACCTTGGCCGGCCTTGACGAAGACGGCGCTGCGCTCTTCCTCGAAGCGGCGGAAGAAGGCGGTGACCGGAACGCCGAGCGCCCGCGACAGTGCCTGCAAGGTGGTCAGCGACGGCGAGGTGATACCATTCTCGATCTTCGACAGCATGCCGAGCGAAATGTCGGTGGCGACCGCGAGATCAGCCACGGTGATGCCGAGCTTCTTGCGGAAGGCCCGCACCTCGCGGCCGATCGCCACCTCCAGCACTTTTTCGCGCGTGTCGCGAATGGCATGCGGGTTCTGCGTCAGCGGCGCGCGGATGGTCTTGCCGTCGGCCGAGACCTTTGGCAGCGGCTTGGCCGTCGCACCGGCAAGACCAGCCTTGGGATCGGAAACCTTCTTCGCCATGTCGCCCCCGGCACTCCTGGGATTTATTTCACTCTAGGTGAACATGTCAGGTGCCGATACAGGAGCGCAACTGCGACGGCAAGTCGCGTGAACGCGCATGCGCATGATAATGATGTTTGGCCGCGTCCGGTTTTTCGCGGGAAATCCACATCGGCGAAACCTTGTTTCAGCATCGGGCTGTTGACAGCACGAAAGGGCCAATTACTGTCCTGTGAGTGAAATTTGTTTCGTAAGAGCAATTCCGGGACAAGCGCATAGCGCTTTCCCCTCGGGAATTGCGTCAAGACAAAAGTCGAAACCAGATCGGGAGGCCTGCCATGAAAAGTCGCGTTGCCGTCATCGGAGCCGGCCCGTCCGGCCTGGCACAGCTCAGGGCCTTCAAGTCGGCGGCCGACAAGGGCGCCGACATTCCCGAAATCGTCTGCTTCGAAAAGCAGTCGGACTGGGGCGGCCTGTGGAACTACACCTGGCGCACGGGCCTCGACGAGCATGGCGATCCGGTGCACGGCTCGATGTACCGCTATCTCTGGTCGAACGGACCGAAGGAGTGCCTGGAATTCGCCGACTATACTTTCGAGGAGCACTTCGGCCGGCCGATCGGCTCCTATCCGCCGCGCGCCGTGCTGTGGGACTACATCAAGGGACGCGTCGAAAAATCAGGCCTTCGCAAATGGGTGCGCTTCAACAGCCCGGTGCGCATGGTGACGTTTTCCGACGAGACGAAGAAATTCACCGTCACCGCGCATGACCGCACCAACGACGTCACCTATTCGGAAGAGTTCGACAATGTCGTTGTCGCTTCCGGGCATTTCTCGGTGCCCAACGTGCCCTATTTCGAGGGCTTTTCGACCTTCAACGGCCGCATCCTGCATAGCCACGATTTCCGCGACGCGATGGAATTCAAGGGCAAGGATATATTGATCATCGGCCGCTCCTATTCGGCCGAGGACATTGGCTCGCAATGCTACAAATACGGCGCCAAATCCATCACCTCCAGCTACCGCTCGAAGCCGATGGGTTTCAAATGGCCGGAGAATTGGAAAGAGGTGCCGCTCTTACAGAAGGTCGTCGGCAAAACCGCGCATTTCAAGGATGGCACCACGAAAGACGTTGATGCCATCATCCTGTGCACCGGCTATCTCCATTCTTTCCCCTTCCTCACCGACGATCTGAAGCTCAAGACCGCCAACCGCATGTGGCCGCTCGACCTCTATGAAGGCGTCGTCTGGGAGAAGAACCCGCAGCTCTCCTATATCGGCATGCAGGATCAGTTCTACACCTTCAACATGTTCGACGCGCAGGCCTGGTTCGCCCGCGACGTCATCATGGGCCGCATCAAGCTGCCCTCGGCCGAGGCGATGGCTGCGCACGGCGCGAAATGGCGCGCACGCGAGGAGACGCTCGAAGACGCCGAGCAGATGATCTGGTTCCAGGGCGACTACACCAAGGAATTGATGGACCAGACCGACTATCCGGGCTTCGACGTCGAGGCGGTCAACCAGACCTTCATGGAATGGGAACACCACAAGGCGGAGAACATCATGGGCTTCCGCGACCACGCCTACCGCTCGCTGATGACGGGCACCATGGCGCCGCTGCATCATACGCCGTGGCTGCAGGCGCTGGACGATTCGATGGAGAGCTATCTCGAGGTGAAGGGCGTCGCGGCGGAGTAGGGCGGCGCCTGCTACCCCAGCCTTGCCCTGGCCTTCGCCGTCCAGGCGCCGAACAGCCGGTCGGCGACAATGCCGATGAAGGCGATGGCCAGACCCGCGACGATGCCGCGGCCGGAATCGGCCTTGGACAGCGCGATGAACACTTCCTGGCCGAGATCGCGGGTGCCGACCATGGCGCAGATGATGATCATCGCCAGCGCCATCAGGATCGTCTGGTTGACGCCCAGCATGATCTCCGGCAGCGCCAGCGGCAGTTGCACGCGAAAGAAGGTCTGGCGCGGCGTGCAGCCCGACACCTTTGCCGCCTCGATCAGCGCCGGCGGCACCTGCCTGATGCCGTGATTGGTGTAGCGGATGGCCGGCACCACGGCGAAGGCAATGGTGGCGATCATCGCCGTGACATCGCCGACCCGAAACAGCATCACCACCGGAATGATGAAGCAGAAGGATGGCAGCACCTGCAGCGTGTCGATGACCGGCGTGACGATCTTCTCGAAGCGGTCGCTGCTTGAAGCCATCAGCCCGATCGGGATGCCGACCAGGCAGGCGATGAAGGCCGAGATACCGCAGAGATAGACGGTTGCCATGGTCTTTTCCCACAGGCCGGTGATGGCGCAGAAGGCAGTCAGCGCTGCCACCAGCGCGGCCAGCCGCAGGCCGGAGAGCTGATAGCCGGCAAGGCCGAGCAGGAACACCGCGCCCAGCCAGGGAAACCCTTCGCAAAAGGCACGCAGCGGGTTCAGCAAATTAAGGATCAGCGCCACGCGGAACGCTTCGATCGTGTCGAAGAAATTGATCGTCACCCAGTTCACCGCTGCTTTCCACAGCGGCGCGGTGGTGAAGGTGATCGCTTTTGGCACTCCCGCGAAGGCCGGCACGAACAGGCCGAGAAATGTCGTCACCACAAGGATGGCGATCGCCAGCGTCAGATTGGGATAGCGCTGCCAGAAGCTCGGGCCCGCCTGCTGATGGGTATTCCCCTCTGCCTGCTTGTGCGCGATGGCCTGGCTCAGCCGGTCGAGCGCAATGGCCAGTGCCACGATGGCAAGGCCGGCTTCCATCGCCTCGCCAACCTTCAGTGCGCGCAGCGCCAGGAGCACGTCGTAGCCGAGGCCGCCGGCGCCGATCATCGAGGCGATGATCACCATGTTCAGCGCCAGCATGATCACCTGGTTGACGCCGACCATCAGTGTCGGCCGTGCCGAGGGCAGCAGCACTCGCCACAGTTTCTGCCGCGCCGTGCAGCCTGCCATCTCGCTGAAATCGTCGATCTCCGACGGCACCCGCGACAGGCCGAGCATCGTTGCCCGCACCATCGGCGGCGTGGCGAAGATGGCGGTCGCGATCATCGCCGAGACCGGGCTGTTGCCGAACAGCAGCAGCATCGGGATGAGATAGGCGAAGGTCGGAATCGTCTGCATCAGGTCGAGGGCAGGGGAGACGATAAGCCTTTCGGCCCATGGCCTGCGCCACGCCCAGATGCCGGCGAACAGCCCGGTGACGATACAGAACGGCACGGCGATGGAGATCAGCGCCAGCGTCAGCATGGCGCTGGTCCATTGGCCGAACAGGGCGATGTAGAGGAAGCAGCCGCCGACCAGCAGGCTGAGTTTTCTGCCGCCAGCGGCATGACCGGCGAGGAAGGCGGCGGCGCAGACGCCGACCCAGGACAGGCGCGGCAGGATATAGGCGTCAGCGCCGTGGCCGATCTTGAAATTCTTGGCCAGTAGATTGAGCGCGAAATCGAGGGGAACGCCGAGCACAGCGGTGATCGAGCGGGTCAACCAGGACAGGTTCGACTTGATCCAGCGCATCAGCGCGCTGACCCAATCGGCGACCGGCACGACGGCACTTGCCGGATAGTTGACGGCCCAGGGCAGGCG
>NZ_RZPH01000399.1:0-5095 GCF_004022825.1 Mesorhizobium sp. M7A.F.Ca.CA.004.04.2.1 | reverse complement strand
CCTCACACGGAGGGCGTTTATTACCGCCACTCCTGGTGCGCGCATTTCATCGAGGTGCGCGTCGACGAGGACTTCGGCACGGTGCGTGTATCGCGTGTGGTGTCGGCGCTGGATTCGGGGCGGCTCTACAACCCGAAACTTGCCGAAAGCCAATGGAAGGGCGGCATCATCATGGGCATCGGCCAGGCGCTATTGGAAGAAGGCATCGTCGACCGCCGCCACGGCCGCATCGTCAATGACAACCTCGCCGACTATCTCGTGCCGACCAATGCCGACATCCCCGACATCGAGGTGATCTCGGTCGGCATCCCCGACCTGCATTCCTCGGTGCTCGGCGGCAAGGGCGTTGGCGAACTGGCCATTGTCGGCGTGGCGCCGGCGATTGCCAACGCGGTGTTCCATGCGACGGGAAAACGCGTGCGGGATTTGCCGATCACGCTGGAGAAGCTGATTTAAGGGCGGTGGCCGATCTCCCCCTTGAGGGTCCCCTTGTGGGGAGGCCAGGCCGCAGCTTCGGGCGGTGGTGCTCCCTCCACACTTTCACCTTCAGCACTCGCGCAACCATCAAGGGGTAAGACCATGAGCGACATCCATTTTGGCACCGGCAAAATGCCCCCTGAAAACATTACCCCCTCAGCATCGCCGACTGGCTGTGCCTTGCCGCGGCCATAGCCGAAACCGAGGCCCGCCACGCGATCCGAAAACCGCTGACCCGGACGACGAGCCGTGACTTCCTTATGCAGGTTTTCTGCTCCGTTGCTGCTCAAAGCCCAAATCGGCAAGACCGCGCTCCACGAAGCCCTCAAAGCCGAAAAATTAGCCACATCCACCGTCAAACCGAAATGGGTTCTTCTGGTGACTCCATGGCTAACCAGTTAACCCGACGCTACCCATCGCGGGTGCTATCATATTGATCTCGGTCAACGGACGGCGGGTACGCGATGCGCGGCCACAGGAGCGGCCGCGCATGACGGGATTATCCGCTTAAGCCGCGGTTTCGGCGCCGGCCTCGCTTTGCGCGGCATAGTGCGCAAATGTCGCCTTGAAGCGGCCGTTGACGTATTCGCCCGACGTGATCGGGGGGTACTTCGCAGGATGATCCTCATCAACGCAACTGGGAAGCACCTCGATCACGGCATCATAGTTTGGACCGAAGAAGAACGGGATCGAATAGCGTTCTTTGCCGGAACGGTTCACCGCGCGGTGGACGGTCGAGGCGAAAAGGTCATTGGTCCAACGCGCCATCTGATCTCCCACATTGACGACGAAGCAGCCGGGGACGGGATCGGCCGCAATCCACTCGCCTGTTGCATTCAGTACCTGCAAGGCTGAAATACCATCCTTCTGGGCCAGGATCGTGAAGCACTCATAGTCCGAATGCGCCCCAATGCCGATCTGTCGGTCATCGATCTCGCCAAACTGCGGTGGATAGTGGAGCACCCGCAAAGTTGCGAGCGGCTTGCCGACCAGCAGGTCGAAATATGTCTCCTCCAACCCCAGAGCCAGAGCAAAGGCATGGAGCAGGTGGCCACTCAGCGTCAGCATCTCGGCATGGTAGGCTTCCAGTGCCGTTCGGAACTCCGGCCTGCCCGCTGGCCACTGGTTGGGACCGTAGAGTACTTTGCCGGCCTTCACGTCCGGATCGTCGGCTGGCACATCCAACGCAATATCATAGGATTCGTGCAGGTCTCCGCGCGCGGTCGGATCCGTATTCTCTTCCAATATTGCCGCATAACCGCGATTATTCTTTGAATTGGAAACGTGATTCTCCATCTTCACGTCGTCGGATTCGGCGAAATACACCTCCGCCACCTCAAACGTGGCATCGATGACATCCTTCGGAACGTGATGGTTCTTGATATAGAGGAAGCCGACTTCCGTGCAGGCCTCGCGCAGTTCCTGGGCGAGCTTTCGCTTGGCCGCCTCGTCGCCTGTGAACATGGGCTCGAGATCAATGATCGGGATCTTGTCGAAGCTGACACGCTGCGGGTCGAGCCCTCCCCCTTTCATTGCACGCGCGCCGTTGCCGGTTTCAAGGACCTTCATTTTTCTGTTCCCTTTTCTTGCTGGCTTGCATCGAAAATTGTTTCGACGTAGTAGCGCGGCCCCGTGAAAACGAAGCCGGGCGAGAAGTAGCGGCCGCAGACATCCATGAACGCGGTCATCTTACGCGACGGAGCGTGCGGGCGCGATATGCGGATGCTGACCCGCTTTTCCGCGGACTCCCATGTGTCGAGCAACGGAATGAGGTGGCCGCGTTCACACTCGATCGTGGTGAAGAAGTGCGGTAGATAGGCAATGCCCTCGCCCGCAACGGCGAAGTACTTGATAGTCCAGTATTCGTTGGCGATCAGGTTGCTGCGCGGCAAGATACTTTCCTGCGCGGTACCTTTCTGTAGCCGCCAGTGCTGCAGGCCCGCCGAGGTGCGATAGACAATGCCCTGGTGTTCCGCCAAATCGGCGGGTTTTCGTGGCATCCCGGCACGCTCGACATAACTCTTGCTGGCAAAGAGTGCGAATTTTGCGGTGGAGAGCGTTTCGCCGCCTTCGATACCTTCGTCCCATGAAATCACGGCGTCGAGCATATCGAGGCTCTCCGGCGCGTAGAGAACGTGCGGCGAAAAGAAGGTGAGTTCGATTTCCACCTTGGGGTAGAGCTTTCTGAACGCCATGAGCATCTGCGTGTAGTAGGCCGTGCCGAACTCCCCCGTGGCGCCGATCCGCAAGGTTCCGGTCACGTCGTCGCTCAGTTCCGTCACGGCGGCCCGCGCCGTATCGCAGCTTTGCAGTATCTGCCGCGCGTGCCCGAGCAGGGTTTGCCCTGCCTCCGTGAGCAACAGGACACGGCCGGAGCGCTCGAACAGAGCGACCTTCAGATCGTCTTCAAGCTGCTTGAGCCGAAGACTGAGCGTGGATTTGGGCAGGCCGTACAACTTCGCCGCGGCGGACAATGACCGCAGTTCCGCGATTTTTACAAATGATGCCAGAGCATCGGTGTTCATTTGATCGTTCACATTTCTGTGCAAAATGCCCAAAAAATGAGCATGATTATTTTTGTTGCATGAACGAACGTAATCGGCTGTTATGCACTGCACAAGAGCCAATTCGCTTTTGCCAAATCAAAAAAGACGCTCCGGCGGCAATCGTCACCGTGCAGGGAAGCTGCATGGGCGCGGCATGCTTCCGGCTGAGAAAAACAAAGAAAACAAGGGGAACCACGAAATGAAAGAGCGCAACACGATGCCGTCCGGCTCAGTTCGCCTGTTCGCGGCGGCGGCCACGGTTTTCGCATCCTGTGCTGCGTCCGGCGCATATGCCTTTACTCTGGAAGGGTCGCCCAAGGTCGCGTTCATCTATGCAAGTTCAGCGCAAGACGGCGGATGGAACGAAGCCCTCGAGGCCGGCCGCAAGGCCGTGGAGGAACAGCTACAGGTGCCTGTCTCGGTGACGGAGAACATACCGGAAGAGACCACGAAGCTGCGCGCGGCGATCGATCTCTACGTCAAGCGCGGCTTCAACATCATAATCGGCACCACCTATGGCTACAGCGCCCCAATGGCCGAAGCGGCCAAAGCCTATCCGAATGTGGCGTTTCTCAGTGCTTCGGGCACGGAGAATGGGGCCAACATGGAAAGCTTCTATGCCCGCACTTACCAGGGTTGGTACCTTGCAGGCATCGCGGCAGGACAGGCGACGAAGACGAAGAAGATCGGCATCCTCGCCGGCTTTCCGGTCGGCGTGGTGAACTGGGATATCAACAGTTTTGCACTCGGGGCCCATTCGGTCGATCCTACGATCGAAACGGTCGCGGTCTTCGCCAACTCCTGGTGGGACCCGGTGAAGGAAGGGCAGATCGCCCAGGCCATTCTCGACCAGAAGGCCGACGTGCTCGCCACGAATCTGAGCGCGACCTCGGCGCTCGACGCCGCCGAAAAGGCAGGCGTTCCTTCGATAGGCTTTCAGCTCGACATGTCGCATGCCGCGCCGCGGACGATCCAGACCTCCGTCATCTTCCGCTGGGAGAAATATCTTGTGCCGACGATCAAGGAGATCATCGACGGCAACTGGAAACCCGAGGAATACGGCGCCTTCGAAGGCCTTGAAGCCGGCGTGGTCGATCTCGCTCCTTTTGGCCCCTCGGTTTCCGAGGAGACCAAGGCAAAGGTCGAGGCAGCAAAGCGGGAGATCATCACCGGCAAGCTTGATCCGTTCCAGGGCCCTCTGAAAAAGCAAGACGGCACCATCGTTGTCGACGCCGGCGGGAAGGTCGACGATGCGGCGCTCTGGTCGATGGACTATTTCGTCGACGGTGTCATCGGCACCATGCCGGCGAAGTAATGACGACGGCGCTTCCGCAGGCAGGAGACATGCGACAACCGCCGGGCACGCCGGCGGCTCTGTTGATGCGCGGCATAGGCAAGTCGTTTGACGGCAAAGCCGCGCTCCGCGATGCGTCCTTCTGTCTCGAATGGGGAGAGGTGCATGCCATCGTCGGTGAGAACGGTGCAGGCAAGTCCACTTTGATGAACGTGGCGGCCGGCGTCTATGTAGCTGACGGGGGCGACCAATCGATCGACGGCGAAGCGATCAGTTTGCGCAGCCCGCTGGAAGCCGCCGCCGCCGGTCTCGGCATGGTCCATCAGCATTTCCGGCTGGTCGAGAGTTTTACGGTTGCCGAAAATGTTCTCCTCGGCTTCGGTCGCAAGGCTGCTGTGAAAACGCTGAGCGATGCGGCGGCGATCGTTTCCGCCAAGTCGAGCGAGATCGGCCTGCCCGTCGATCCGCACAAGCTGGTAGCGAACCTTTCGATCGCCGAACGCCAGCGCGCCGAGATCATCAAGGTCATGCTTCTGGGCGCCCGAATTCTGGTCATGGACGAACCGACGGCGGTGCTGACCGACGAGGAAGCGCGCACGCTTCTCTCTTTTGCCCAGCGATTGTCGAGGCAAGGTCACGCCGTGGTTCTGATCACGCACAAGTTCCGGGAGGTTGCCGCTTTCTGCGACCGGGTAACGATCATGCGGCACGGCGAGACCGTGCTTGACGGTGCGCGGGTTGCGAACGTCACCGAAGCGGAGGTGGCGCGGCTGATGGT
>NZ_RZPH01000398.1:0-5097 GCF_004022825.1 Mesorhizobium sp. M7A.F.Ca.CA.004.04.2.1 | reverse complement strand
GAAGATCGAGGCGGAGCCGCAAGCCACCGCCGAAGGCGACTGGTTCGAAAACGAGACGCAGTGGAGCGCCGAGGCGATCTCGGACAAGCTCGACACGTCGCTGGAAAACCTGTTCCCCGACGACCCGGGGACCAGCGAGCGGCTCGGTCCCGACCTGACGGCACAATGGAAATCGGCTTCGGGCAATGGCGCGGGTTCCTCATCCGAGTGGTTTGACGCCGGCGATATGGCGACTGCTGCGATCACGCTGCGCGACCATGTCGGTGAACAGGTGGCGCTAGCCTTCACTGACCCGGCTGCACGGCTGATCGCCGCCGAACTCGCCGACGGCCTTGACGAGACCGGCTATCTGCGTGCCGACCTGGCCGAGATCGCCGCTCGTCTCGGTGCGGATGCCGCTGCCGTGGCGAAGGTGCTGGCGGTGTGTCAGACCTTCGAGCCGGCCGGCCTGTTTGCCCGCGACCTGGCCGAATGCCTGTCGCTGCAACTTGCGGTGCGCAACCGGCTCGATCCGGCGATGAAGGCGCTGGTCGCCAATCTCGAACTCCTGGCACGACGTGATTTTCATGCATTGAAACGGATATGCGGTGTCGACGAGGAGGATCTGCTCGACATGCTGGCGGAGATCCGGGCGCTCGATCCCCGGCCGGGCATGGCGTTTTCGGGCGGCGCCAGCGACGCGATCGTCGCCGATGTCGAGGTGCGCGCGGCCAATGACGGCAGCTGGACGGTCGAACTCAATGCCGAAACGCTGCCGCGGGTCTTGGTCGACCATATCTATTTCGCCCAGGTCTCACCGCAGGCCAAGAACCAGGCGGAAAAGGATTTTCTGGCCGAATGCCTGCAGAATGCAAACTGGCTGACGCGCAGCCTCGACCAGCGGGCAAAGACCATCCTCAAGGTCGCCTCGGAAATCGTTCGCCAGCAGGATGCCTTCCTCGTCCATGGCGTGCGGCAGCTGAAGCCGCTCAATCTGCGCACGGTGGCCGACGCCATCGGCATGCACGAATCGACGGTCAGCCGGGTCACAGCCAACAAATACATGCTGACGCCGCGCGGCGTGTTCGAGCTTCGCTACTTCTTCACCGCCTCGATCGCCGCGTCGGGCGGCGGCGATGCGCATTCCTCGGAAGCCGTGCGTGACCGCATCAAGCAGTTGATCGACGAGGAAAAACCCGTCGACGTGCTTTCCGACGACGCGATCGTCGACATGTTGCGCGAAAGTGGCGTCGACATTGCAAGACGTACGGTCGCCAAGTACCGGGAAGGCATGAATATCCCCTCTTCGGTGCAGCGCCGACGCGAGAAACGGGCGATGGCCAGCGCCGGGCGCTGAGCGGGTCGATTTTCCACAGGCCGGCACTTCATTGACAAGCCGCGGTGAAGTGGCTAGAAGCCCGCCCGCATGAGACGGGCTAGATGCCCGCATGCGGATGGTCCGTCACGACGTTGGCCTCGGGACGGTCAAAGGGCGGCTTGTGATCAACCGGAAAGTTTGGATTTAAAATCGGCGCAAGTGACGCCGCAAAGCTTGTGCGCACGGATCACGAGTATAAACTCGGGCCAGTTTGAAGCCTGAGCAAGGAAGGTCAGTTTTCAGATGAATCTGCGCATATCGGGAAAACACATGGATATCGGCGATGCGTTTCGGACACGCATCAATGATCGCGTCGGCGAAGCGATCGGCAAATATTTCGATCGCGGCTTTGCCGGACATGTCACGGTCATCAAATCGGGCTCGCGCTATTCGGCGGACTGCATGATCCGGCTGGATTCCGGCGCTTCGCTGCAGGCCACCGGCGATGCCCAGGATCCGACGCTAGCCTTCGAGGCGGCGGCGGACCGTCTGGAAACCCGCCTGAGGCGCTACAAGCGCAGGCTGAAATCGCACAATTCGGGCGCCGCCAACGGCCAGCCGACCGACATCGCCTACACGGTGATGGCGCCGCTTGCCGATGACGACGAGGACATTCCGGAGAATTTCGCGCCCGCCATCGTCGCCGAATCAACCATGACGCTGAAGACCATGTCGGTGGCGTCGGCGGTCATCGAACTCGACACCAAGGACAGCCCGGTCTTTGTCTTCCGCAATGCGGGAACCGACCATCTCAACATCGTCTATCGCCGACCCGATGGAAATATCGGCTGGATCGACCCGTCGACGACCAAGGTCGCGCAAGCGTGACGACAAAGGTCGCACGGTGACGACAAGGGTCGCACGGCAATAAGAGCCGGCCGCACGAGGGGTGGGGACTGGTGACGGCAGGCGAACAAGGGATTTTCTAGCATGGATCTGAGCGATCTTATCAACGTTCCGGCGATACTGCCGGCGTTGAAGGCGAACTCCAAGAAGCAGCTGCTGCAACTGCTGTCCGAACGGGCAGCGGCGATTTCCGGCATTCCGGAGCGGGAGGTGTTCGACACCATCCTGCAGCGTGAGCGCCTGGGTTCGACCGGCGTCGGCAACGGCATCGCCATTCCGCACGGCAAGCTGGCCGGCGTGAAACGCATCGCAGGTGTTTTCGCCCGGCTGGAGACGCCTGTCGATTTCGAATCGCTGGACGATCAGCCCGTCGATCTGGTGTTTCTGCTGCTGGCGCCGGAAGGGGCGGGCGCCGACCACCTCAAGGCACTGTCGCGCATCGCGCGGGTCCTGCGCGATGCCGACACGGTGGCCAAGATCAGGGGTACGCGCGACGCCGCCGCTATCCACGCGCTGTTGTCGGACACCCAGGCTTCGCACGCGGCCTGAATTTCGAGAATGATATCGCTAAAGGGCCGCCATGGGCGGCCCTTTCCGTTTCAGCCGGAATCGCTGTCAATGAATGGCGACGGTGGTCAGGTCGTTTTCCATGGCGCCGGCCAGAGCGCGGTCACGCGCATCGGAAAGCAGGATCGGCTGGCCATTGGCGGCAAACAAGGCCCACAGTTCCATGCCGGGGGCGATTTCGCCGAGATTGGGGAAACGGCCGAGCAATTCGTCGCTCGAGACCTTTCTGAGATAAGCGACCGAGCCTTCGCCGAGATGAGCGAATTCGCCATTGGTCATGGTGATGTTTTCAGTTCTGGTCATTTCAAAGCCTCCTTGGCGCGAGGACGCCGCTCAAGGCCATCCCGCATGAGAGCCATTTCAATTTGCTGCATCGTGCTTTCGGAAGTCGGAGCCGATTTCCGGCCGATGCAGTGGTAAAGATCAGTCTTTCACCGATATGTTTATTTTCCGTACCAGCCGTTCGGACTCCGGCCGATCGAGGTCGATCGACAAAAGACCGTTCTTCAACTCCGCCGCGATCACCCGCATGCCGTCGGCCAGCACGAAACAGCGCTGGAACTGGCGCGCGGCGATGCCGCGATGAAGAAATTCGCGCTCGGTGTCGTCGGTCTGACGGCCGCGCACGACCAACTGGTTTTCCTCCGTGGTGACATCGAGATCGCTTTCGGCGAAACCGGCGACCGCCAATGTAATGCGCAACCTTTCGGTCTTGCCGTCGGCGCCGCTGAGGCGTTCGATGTTGTAGGGAGGGTAGCTGTCGCCGGATTTCGCCAGGCGTTCCAGGGTCTTTTCCATGGCGTCGAAACCAAGGAGAAGCGGGCTGGAAAAGGGCGTCATTCGGCTCATGTTACACTGTCCTCTCAAGAGCGACATAAAGTGGAAAAACCCAGATGGCATTTTTCCCGATGGCCTTGATATGGTCCGCCCCGCGACCAAGTTCAAGCCGTCAACAGACCCGCTCAAAAAGACCAGGCGTGGACTCACAGGAATGACCGACATGGCGCTTGAAACGGCGAGCAGATGCAAGGAGAAGCGCGCAGGTCGGGAATTGTCTTTCCCGGTCGAGCGGTTCGACATGGCAGCTCGCGACCGCTTCGGCGTCATTTGGATGTTTCGATCGGATCGGTTCAAGCCCACGACCTCGCCAAACAAGGAATTGAAATGCCCCAATCACGCAAGATCATCATCGACACGGATCCCGGTCAGGATGATGCCGTCGCCATATTGCTGGCGCTCGGCAGCTCCGAACTGGAGATCGTCGGCATATCAGCCGTTGCCGGAAACGTGCCGCTGAAGCTTACCGAAAAGAATGCCCGCAAGATCTGCGAGTTGGCCGGCCGTCCGGACATCAAGGTCTATGCCGGCGCCATCCGGCCCCTGATGCGCGAACTGGTCACCGCCGAGGAAGTGCATGGCAAGACCGGTCTCAACGGACCGCAATTGCCAGAACCGACGATGAAGCTGCAGGACCGGTACGCGGTCGATTTCATCGTCGAGACGCTGATGGGGGAAGAAAGCGGCACGATCACGCTTTGTGCGCTCGGCCCGCTCACCAACATTGCGCTGGCGCTGATCCGCGAGCCGCGCATTGCACCGCGCATCAAGGAAATCGTGCTGATGGGCGGCGGCTTCTTCGAGGGCGGCAATGTCACCCCGACCGCCGAATTCAACATCTATGTCGATCCGCAGGCCGCCGATGTCGTGTTCAAATCCGGTATTCCGATCGTGATGATGCCCCTCGACGTCACCCATAAGGCGCTGACCACCGCCAAGCGCACGCAAACCTTCCGCGCGCTCGGCACCAAGGTCGGCACCGCCACCGCCGAGATGCTGGAATTCTTCGAGCGCTTCGACGAGGAGAAATACGGCACCGACGGCGGCCCGCTGCACGACCCTTGCGTCATCGCCTATCTGTTAAAGCCTGACCTGTTCAAGGGCCGCAACTGCAACGTCAGCGTGGAAACCGCCTCGGAACTGACCATGGGCATGACCGTGATCGACTGGTGGGGCGTCACCAAGCGGCCAAAGAACGCCATGGTGATGCGCGACATCGACCATGACGGATTTTTCGCGCTACTGGTGGAGAGGCTGGGGCGGCTGTGAGCCTCCTTCTCCCCGTTTACGGGGAGAAGGTGCCGGCAGGCGGGTGAGGGGCGGCACAAACGTTGAGATTCTGCTTGCGCCCTCGGCGCTGCCCCTCACCCTATCGCTTCGCGACCACCCCATCCCCCGTAACCGGGGCGAGGGAAGAGGCGCCAGCCGCCAGTTCACTCTGGAAACCGATAAAAGATCGTTCCATTGTCGCGCGTGACGCGTTCAATGCT
>NZ_RZPH01000397.1:0-5124 GCF_004022825.1 Mesorhizobium sp. M7A.F.Ca.CA.004.04.2.1 | reverse complement strand
AAGCAAGGAGCGCAGCGACGCGGCGCAGACCCCAGGATCCATGCCGCGACTTCAAAGCGCTGCTGCGGTGCAGAATTCTGCTCCGCTGCATTCCTCGACCAAGATCACGGCATGGATCCTCGGGTCTCCGCGACGTCGCTTCGCTCCTGCTCCGCCCGTGGATGACGAAGTTGGGAAGGCTCCGGTCAATCCCGAATGTCTACGATGATCCATCGAAACGAACGACGAAATCCGAGCTGCCAGCAGGCCTTCCAACGTGACAACCCCTGTGCACCTGTCAGGCGTCATTCTGGCCGCCACCCCACATGGCATCGATCTCATTCTTGCTCACGACCCGGCCAGCCTTGCCCGCTTTGGACCTCAAATCACCGGCGATTGCAGCCAGCCGTTCCGCCAGAGGCATACGGGCGTTTTTCAGTTCACTTTCAAGCGCTTCGATAACCGCTCTGGTCATGGAAACCTTGCGCTTGGCGGCAAGCTGGCGAGCCAGTTCGCGGGCAAGCGGATTCCTGATTCGAAGGTTCATGTGACCGACCTTGGCGACATTTGCCCCACAATCTATCATTTGTCGTAGCAGCGCCAGCGTGGTCCTTTCAGGCCCCGTAGAGCATCTCGTCCTGCAGCCGGCGCAAGGCGAACAGCCTTGTCGTCTGGTCGGGCGACGCATTGTCTGACGTCAGCAATTCGCCTTTCCTGACCGGTTTCAGCACCTTGCCGCCCTCGAGCAGGCCGACCGGCACGGCGCGCTGGGCACGGGCTTCGCCGACGGTCATCGTCCAGGAGGGCGGCTACCTCTGCGACGAACTCGGCGACAATCTCACCGCGTTCCTCACCGGCTTCGGCGGCAAGACGCGGTGAATGCTCAAGCCAGCGTCAGGAGCGCTGCTGCCTGAGCATGGCGATCACACGGTGTACGCTCTCCAGCGTCTGGTCGATTTCGGCTGCAGTGTTGTAGTGGGCGATGCCGATACGCACGACGCCATGCTCGGCCGGAATGCCGAGCTGGTGGACGATCTCCCAGGCATAGTTGTGGCCAGACCACAGGAAGATGTTTTCGGCGTTCATCTGCCGCACGATCGTTTCGGGCACGATGCCATCGACGGTGAAGGAAACCGTCGGCACGCGCTCGCCGAGCCGCTTCGGATCGGTGATGCCGTGGATGGTCAGGCCCTCGACATCGGACAGGCCATCGATCAGCTGTTGCGCCAGCGGGTTTTCATAGGCGATCGAAACCGCAAACGCCTTGGCGATCTTCTGCCTTCTTGAACCGCCCTCGCCCGCCGCCGCGCCAAGGTCGGCAAAGTAGTCGACCGCGGCGGTGAGACCGGCCATCAGCTCGATCTGCGGCGTGCCGAGTTCGAACCGCTCCGGCAGGCCGTTGGAAGAGCAGCGGCACTTGTAGGGCTCCAGCGTCTCGACGACGTCGCGCCGGCCCCACAATATGCCCATATGTGGGCCGAAGAATTTGTAGGCCGAGCAGATCAGGAAATCGCAGCCGAGCTCCTGCACGTCGATCAGACCGTGAGGCGCGAATTGGACGGCATCGACATAGACAAGGGCGCCGGCATTCCTGGCCATCGCAGTCAGCGCCTTCACCCGATTGATCGAGCCGGTCAAATTGCTGGCGTAGTTCAACGCGACCAGCCGTGTCTTCTCCGAAAACAGACCGGCCAGCGTCGCCTCTTCGACCTGCCAGCTCTTTTCATCGAACGGCAGCCAGCGCACGACGAGCCCGAGATCCTCGGCCAGCTGCAGCCAGGGCGACACATTGCCCTCATGGTCCATGCGGGTGAGGATGATCTCGTCGCCGGGCTGCATCGTGCGGCCGAGCGTGCGCGACATGTGATAGGTCAGCGTCGTCATGTTGGCGCCGATGATGATTTCCTCGGGGCTGGCGGCGCCAAGGAAATCGGCCATGGCCTGGTGCGCGTCGTCGACGACGGCCTGCGCGGCGACCGTGGTTTCGAAAAAGCCGCCAAGGTTGGCATTGGTGGTCAACAGGCAGCGCGACACCGCGTCCGCCACCGCCTGTGGCACCTGCGTGCCGGCAGGATTGTCGAGATAGATGCGGCGGCGGCCCTTGTCGGTCAGGAAGAGAGCCGGAAATTTTTCACGCACTGCCTCGACTGGAAAATTCATTGCTGCTCGCTCCCGTTGTAATCATTGGATATTCGGCCTGCGGCCAATCCCGTGCAAGGACAGGGATTGCCGACCCGCTGGTGGATCGCGTCCACCGCCTTCTGCATTTCTTCGGTCCAGGTGACGTCGACAGAAGACAGCGCCATGTCGAGCTGCGAAAGCGTCGTTGCGCCGACGATGTTGGAGGTTACGAACGGCCGGCTCGAGACATAGGCATTGGCAAACAGTGCCGGCTCCAGGCCAAAGGAGCGCGCCAGCTCATTGTATTCAAGTTGTGCTTCAGCGGCACCTGGCGTCTCGTAGCGCTGGCCGCGATTGAACAGCTGCGAGCGGGACCCCTGCGGTCGCGCGCCATGGTCGTATTTGCCGGTGAGATAGCCCTGTGCCAGCGGCGAATAGGGCAGTAGCGACACTTGCTCGCGCTCACAGACCTCGGCGAGGTTCACCTCGAAAGTGCGGTTGACGAGATTGTAAGCGTTCTGGATCGACGCGACGCGCGGGCCGATGCCCTTGTCGGCTTCGGCAAGGAACCGCATCACGCCCCAGGAACTCTCGTTCGACAGCCCGAAATGGCGGATCTTTCCCGCCTTCACCAGTTCGTCGAAGACGCCAAGCGTCTCGGCGATCGGTGTTTCGTCGGCCGGTGCGCCGACGGAATCGGCGCGCGGCGACACGGCGCCGACGCGCGTCGGGTTGCCGCCCCAGGGGATATCCCGCTCCGGCCAGTGGATCTGGTAGAGGTCGATATAGTCGGTGCCGAGCTTGGCCAGCGACTTGTCGATGGCGTCAAAGATGTCGGCGCGCACCAGTTGCGACGGCCTGTCGCCGCGAAACCAGCTGTTGGCCGTGCGGCCGACGACCTTCGAGGCCAGGATCACCTTGTCGCGGTTGCCCTTGGCTTTCATCCAGTTGCCGATGATCTTTTCGGTCCGTCCCTGCGTCTCCGCCTTGGGCGGGATCGGATAGAGCTCAGCGGTGTCAATGAAATTGACGCCACGCGAGAAAGCCAGGTCCATCTGGGCGTGGCCTTCGGCCTCGGTGTTCTGCTGGCCCCAGGTCATGGAGCCCAGGCAGATCTGGGTCACAAGAAGATCGGTCCGACCGAGACGGCGTTTGTGCATGAAATTCGGCTCCGGAGGAAGGCTGGCGCGACTGCGCGGAGGAAGCCGCATCTATAGGCAAAGCAGAGCCGCTCTCCAAGCCTCGCCAGACCGACTTTTGCGTGAACCAGCCGGGTTAGCGGCGAGCACCGGCTAGTGCACGGCGCTTGGCCTCGTCGATCAGCATGTTGGCCACTTGCATGCGGATCATGGCGCGCTGGCGCAAATGCGGGGCGACACGGTCGGGATGGTTGGCAAAGGCAAAGCGGCGGCGCATGCGGCTGAAGTCGGCGACCTGCCTGGGCTGATCGAGGCCAAGTTCGACGGCGATGGCTTCGGGATCGATCGGCGGCAGCTTTTCCTCGGGCTTTGGCTCTTCGCCGGCGAGAGCCAGCTTGGCATGATCGAGCAAGGCGGCGAATTCCGTCGCCAGATCCGCGCCCGCCTCGCGATATTCGGCAGCGGAAACCTTGATGCGGCCGGAATGGAGTTCATCGGCCACCGAAAGATAGTCAAACGGGATGGATGGACGAGCGCCGGCCTCTTCGCCCTCGCCATTCTTGTCGGGGGCGATGAAGAGGTCGTCGAGCAACGAAGCGAAATCCCGCTTGGCGCCAGTAGCGATGTCAGCCTCCCCCTCGCCCGACCATTCGGGTACCGAAGCATAGAACCGGCTCGTTAAAAATGCATGCCACCGATCTTAACGAATTTAGCCGTCGCCTGCACCGCTTGACCCACCGCAACCCCAAGAAACAAAAATTCAGACTGTATTTTTTTGCAGTCCGGAATTCGCCAGGTGTGGCGAGGAAAAACCGGCCATGTAGCCAGCGTTCGAGGCTACGATACGCACCGGCCAAAAGTTTCGCCCGTTAGAGAAAATGTCGAAAAATTCGCCAAGACATGGCAGGTATGCAAATGCTGCACTGCACAATTGTCACGATTCCCCTATATTGGCGGATGTGGAGGACCAATTTTGGGCTTGAATCCTGGGTTTCTTCACTGAAATGTTCGCCCGGCCGCGGCCGCAGGAGCATCTGAGATACCGCTCGGCGCTCGCGCTGCTTCATTCGATGAGCAATGCCGACCGTGCCGACATCGGTATCAAGCCGGCCGACTTCCCCCGCATCGCCCGCGAAATGTCCGTTCGCTAGGTACTTCCGGTGATGTCCCGGATCGATCCGGGACATCTCCAAAAACTCAATTCCCTAGCGCGTTCCCAGGAATGTCGCCTTGCCCAACGGCACGCCATTGTGGCGAAGAATGTCGTAGGCCGTGGTGAGGTGGAAATAGAAGTTGGGCATAGCCACATGCAGCAGATACTGCAGGCCGGGCATCGAACTTTCCCGTCCGCCAAGCTTCAGCTCGATGATCTTGTCGTCGGAGCCGTCGAACTCGGCAGCCGAAAATGTGCCCAGAAGGTCGAGGGTCTTGGTGATGCGCGCCTGAATTTCGGCGAAACTCGCCTCGTTGTCCTCGTATCTCGGCACGTCGCGCCCGGCGAGCCGTGACGGCGCGCCCTTGGCATGATCGGTGGCGATCTGCACCTGCCTGGTCAAGGCGAACATGTCTGGCGCCAGCCGCGCCGTCAGAAACACCTGCGGGTCGATCTTGCGGTCAAGCGCATTCTGTTCGGCGGTCGCCAGCACATCGGAAAGCGCTTTCAGCCTGGCCGAAAACACCGGCACGGACGCCTCATACATCGATATCGTCACGTCAAATCTCCTGTCCGGCCGAACGCCGGCGGACGCGACGTAGCGCCTTCGCGCGCGATTCTTCAAGTCCGTCGAGCCTGCGTCACCACGTTGCCGCAATCGCCGTCGTAGAATCCTCTATCGAGCGGAGGTTCCCGATGAGACGCGCCCTTTTCGCAGCGACTGCCTTTCTG
>NZ_RZPH01000396.1:0-5124 GCF_004022825.1 Mesorhizobium sp. M7A.F.Ca.CA.004.04.2.1 | reverse complement strand
CTTCAACACGGCTGCTGAACGATGCTTTGAAGTCTACGGCTATCCCGAGCTTGAGGCCGTGGCAGTCGCACGGCGTATTGCCGAGATGTCTATGAGACCCACGGCGCCGCGTGGAAGGGTCGCCGGAGCCAGCGATGGTCTTGCCGGAGCAACGACCCCAACCGGCCTTAGCGCGCGTCCAGAAGGCCTACAGACGATGACCTTTGGGTTCACCCTAAGGCGCTGACCCAGCCACCACAAGACCGACATACCGCACCCGGAGCAATGACGCGCCGGGGCGATCCATCACGACCAGAAGGAACGAACACTATGAACGATTTCAGCAAGGCCTCCGGGCTCCAGATCAACAGCAACCAGATCGACATTCGCGGGCAGGAAGCACGGGACCGACAGGGCCTTGAAGACCGCGTGGACCAGATGCGGCGCGACCATGAGCAGGCCGAGAAGGATCGTAAGGAAGCCGCCTTTCAAGAGCAGATCGCGGCGCAAACGGAAGCAGGCCTTCGGGCAAATCAACAGCTTCAGGCTAAGCGCCTTGGCATCAACACCGGGCAGGCGCTGAACGAGAGCCAGAAGGCTCAGGTAGCAGCGGCTAAGCCCATGAATGGCTCAGCGCCGCAGGTCCTTGTGGATCAGCTTGCGGTGACCGTTGGTGGCATCCAGTTGGGACCCCAGCAGGCCAAGGACATGGCGGCACGTGGGGAGATCAGCCAGGGCGACTACGTCGCGGCTGTGAACGCAGCTCTGGTCCCCTACGGCTATTCTTTCAGGTAACCACGGGGGCCGAGAGTGACGACGGGGCTTCGGCCCCTGAGTTGCCCACCGTGGGCGACCAGACCGACGACGATGAACTGACAGCCGACCAGAAGGAAGAGAAGCAGTATGCCGAGTTTGTGCGCATGGCCGACCAGAGCCTTGACCGCTTCAGGGACACTCACAGCGAACCCCAACAGCAGTTCATTGTTGACGCCTTCGTGGAGACTGGAGAAATCCCGACTGGGGAAGCCTTTGGGATCGAGGAGGTTGAAGCGGCTGTGGTCGTGGCTGCATTCGAGCAGCATCTGGAGCGCAACGTGCTTAGGCAGCATGGGCTGACCCTTGACACCTACTTTGAGCATGTCGACGACGCCGACTACCCGGCACTACGCAAGGCTGCAGCTAAGGGCGAATGGCACGTCTTCCATGGGCATGCCCAAGCCATAGCAGCCGCCCGGAAAGCCGGCACAGCCTTCACTGACTAACGCGTCCCCTGCCCCCGATGCATCGCCCCAAGAGGTGTGTCGGGGGTGGGTGCTTTGGGACCGGTATTCTACTGCCCAGCCTTGACCTGAACGAAGCGCATTGAGACTTTCCTGTCTCCGATGTATGCCCTAGACGGGTTGATGCTCACGGTGGGCCGCCGCCTTAGAGAAGGACAAAATGTTCCGGCCGCTGCGTACGCCGCCGTTCGTCTAGTTTGGTGGGCATAGTGGCTCTGATTTATGGGCTGATTAAGGGATGGCGCTCCGCCACGGTCGCCATTCTGGCGCGACTGATAAGGGCGAAGCGCGCTTGGGCGGAGATCGCGCGGCAAGCTCGTGAGCGAGCAGACCAGTAGAGGACACAGCGGGGGCCTTTTGTATACAGCATGAAGATTGTGGCGTCCTGCCCCACCGCCCCCAGCGCACGCTAGCCTTTCCTGGCCCTTAAGCGGGCTCCGAGCCTTCGGCGAACGGTTCTTCCGCGCGGTCAATGGGGTCCAGCACGTTCACCGGGACCCCTTTCGCTCTGGTGTACTCAATGAGCTTCTGCACGACGTGTTCTGCGACCAAGGTGACGCCCATACACATTTCGCTGAGATCATGTCTGGACAGGCGTATGGCGGTGCCGACCGGAAATGCACGCTCTTTCCAGTGCATCCCGAGCATAATCGGCCCACCTCGCGCCACGAACGACTGATCCGTCCCTATCGTGGCGTTGTCCATCAAGACGCTCTGACCGTCCTCGCCAACTACAGAAGCGCCAAACAAGCACCACCGAATGCGAAGTTCGCCGCTTGGAGCATCCTCCAAAGTCACATTGCCCATCCGATGTGAGAGGCAGTTTCGAGCGAGCCGAAAGGTCTCGAACATTTCCCCAAGATCAGGCCTGAGTTGCAGGTCCAGCGCTAGCCAACTGTACTGCGCGCCTACGTTGAGCTTCTCGAACTTCCGTTTCGCCTTCAGGTCTTCGCTTTCGGAATAGGTCATCGTTTGAAGGAGGAGGTGTATGAAAAATGCCTCCGTCAGGAACATAGAAAAACTGTCTGCCAAATCCCTTAGACAGTTGCCGATGGTCCAGCTTTCGAACTCCTCAAGGTAGTGTCGCTTCATTTCATCTGATGGGTCTGGTGGGACGAAATGGAACTGCACGTTGTCAGAGAGGATATGCGAGATAGGAGGATCTACCGCTATAGCGTTCGTACCGACCCCCATGAAAACAGACGCCCTCCGCACTCCGACTTCGGCCACCGCCTTCAGCTTGTTGAAGTCGATATTGAGTTGCATCTTGGGGGGCAGTGCTTCGGTATCGTCCATGCGACAGACTACCAGAAAGATGGCCAACGCGGAGTTTGTATCTGCCTTGACAGAAGGTACACCGCTCGGGCACAAAGAGGTACACCGAGCTTAACCGCTTCGGGGGAAGAGCCCCTTCTACCCCCTTGATTTTTAACGGTTAGTTCGGGTGGAACGCCTCAGTGGGATTTGGCATTTAGCGCCGTCCGGGGGCACCAGCAACATGCCGTTTGTCACGGTGGTGTAACCGCCGCAAAGCTGAAGACGTTCTATCCAGGTGGAAACGCCGAGCGGGATGCAACTTTGGTCGATGGTATTGTTGGAGCAGGCATCGACGTCGCTCTCACACACACGTGTTCTTGCGAGGCGAATACGACTTCTCCTTCTTCGGCAAGAAGTCGCTTGAATGTTGCGGCGGCGGATGCACGCTCGAACACCCGCTTCAGACGCACGATTTCCGCGTCGGATCGCGATGGAGTTCCAACTGTTCAGCTTCTGAGGTTGACGCTCTCCACAGGAATGGCAAGACCAAGGTCCAGCTTGTGAATGGCATTCCGCGGGCGCAATGTCGCCACGAACCCGACGGCCAGGGGCCTGGATCGCAAATAGTTCGCGGCTCAGGCCCCTCGTCCGTCCCGGACAATGCTATGGGGGCTCTTCTGCCGGGCGCTCCGGCCCTTGTTGTGCTGGCCCGGTCAAATTCCACCGGATGAACGTAGCATCCTTCCCGGTGACTTCCCGCACCGCCCTTAACAGCACCTCATGCAAGACGCGCGTCTGTCTGTAGTGGTCGCAATGCGGCGATATGAACGGCTTGATGATGCTCAGGTGCAGCGCTTCCGCCGCCACGAGAAAGCGCTCGATTTCAGCCAGCGATAATCGCTTTGAAGGTTTTGACCGAGCCATTGCGACACCTTTTAAGAGTCGCCCCACCCGAGGATAATATTCCTACTTTCCTCAAGGCATGTAAAGCGGTCACGCCCAAAGCCACCACTAAGACAGGAACCAGGCGGGAGACGCCGTCCCAGGGATGCGACGACGCATTGCCGAGATATTTCTCTGTTGTCGCGCAAAGAAAAAAGCCCGTCGCGGTTTGGCGGCAGGCTCTCTCTATGGGCTCCAGTGGACTAGAATTTGTAGGCGATGCCGAAGCGAACCTCATTGATCTTCAGATCGACATTACCAGTCGGCAATGATTCAGTGCCGAAATCAGTATAGCGATACTCGGCGCGCAGCAGAAGATTGTCGGTCATGGCGTAGTCCAAGCCCGCGCCTATCGTCCATCCAGTAAATGTGTCTCCGAAAGAACCTGAGACGGTATTACTGCTTGTGTCGATGTCGCCAAATGCAACGCCACCCGCGACATAGGGAAGCAAGCGATCAACGGCATATCCCAATCGAAGTCTTGCCGCCCCACTCCACTTAAGTTCCTCGGTCCCGATGCCGCCCGGAAATGGGAGACCGGGAGCGGCGAATATTTGGCCGCTGTCATCAACATTCGCATATACGACGTCCAGTTCCGCACCAATGACGATATTGTTCGGCATCTGGTAGTTGTAACCGGCGTAGACACCTCCAAGGAACCCGTCAGGATCTGTCTCAATGAAGCCCGGGCCGCTGGCCTGCCGTATATTCCCCTCACCCCGAGCGTAGCCTGCCTGAAGACCGATATACCCACCTGTCCAGCTAAAAACCGGGGCGACTTCTTCGACCATGGCATCGGCAGCGAACGCCGACGAAGCCAGCAGAGACAACGACAAACCAAGAAGCAGCTTCTTCATAGGTGATCCCCTGTAACCCACCCTCTCGTAGCAGAGCGCGCCGATATGTGCCGTTGTATTTCCGCCACATTAGACCCTGATTCAAAACTGCGGTCAGCGCGCTTGACGAGATTGTATTGGCGAGAATCTTGCGTGCCGACCTTGCCTATGAGCGAGCAGCAAATGCTGGTCTTGCTCGAACAGCTTGCTCACGCCCGAATGCTCGTTAGAGACGGCCACGATCCGCAGCCCTCTGCACGCCGCCCTTGCGTATCAAACCGTACGTTGAATCCTTCTTGGGTCACGCGCGAAAAGAGAGTAAATAAATCCCTTCGCAGGAAGGGAGGCCGCGATGGTTGAAACGCATATAGAAATCGCACGCGCGGCTATAGAAACCAGCTTTCGGTTGCGGCACCATTCCCTGGCCGGAACCGCCTTCATTTCGCCGCGGTATGGACCACTCCCGACGCGCAATCGAGGCCTCGCGCGAACTGCTCAAGGGCCTTCGCCAACGTCACCGCGATGACCTGGCCCGAGGTTGGGAAGATCCGGATCCAGATCCTGTTGCCGTCTCGGCCTTCGATGCCGACATTCTCCGCTCTGCATTTCGAAACCTGGTAAGGGAAACAAGCGTTCCCGCGTGTGAATGGCGCCACCTGGCTGAAAGCTTGGTCCGCGAATATGTCGGGTGCGAGCAGGTTGACGCAGGCTTGTTGGACTGGATTACCCACAAGTAGTCACCGCTTGGATAAATCGCGTACCGACGCAAAACAGCCCGTTCCGCCCACATTGCCGGTGACACGAAACGGGCTGCGGAAGCCGGCATGCGG
>NZ_RZPH01000395.1:0-5126 GCF_004022825.1 Mesorhizobium sp. M7A.F.Ca.CA.004.04.2.1 | reverse complement strand
GTCATGGGGTTCTCCTCGTGATCAGATCGGCGGTCATTTGGCTTGGGGAATGCTCGGTATCCACCAGTCGCGTCCGCGCGGGGTGGTGACATATTCAGGCCAGCGAAAATGGATAGGCGGCTCGTAGTCACAGAGCGGGGCGATCCAGTTCGAGCCGCCGATTCCGCCGCCGGTGCGGGCGACGAATTCATTCATCGCCGCATCGCGGGCGGTCTGGTCTTCCAGCAGGCGGAGCGCCGCCAGCGCGACCGTCTTGGACGCGCAGATGACCATCGGGTCGATCGTCGCCGAAATGCCGCCCAGCGCATTCATCACCCATGCCGGATAGGGGTAGCCGGTCTCCGAACGCAGCGCCGGGCGGGCGACATAGAACCGCGCTGTCGGCGTATGCCAGCTCATGTCGGTGTAATCGTCGGAGGTCGAATTGACTTGCGAGGGCGGCAGATCGCGGCGCAGGATCGCTTCCGCCGCCTGCGGCTCGATCAAGCGCTCGAGTTCTTCGATGAACGGCTCGTCGCTCGCCATGCGCCCGGCATTGACCTGTATTTCGCGGGCAACTGCCTTGGCGTCCTCGTCCCAGCGCGGCGGCCCAGCCGTCGACAGCGCTTCATAGGCGATTTCGGCCATGGCATGGTTGGCAAGTCCCGGTCGTGACTTCGACACCCAATGCCGCTCATGGCGGCAGCCGCTCATGCTGGCAGCGGCCTCGGCATTGCGGTCGAGCACCGCGGTGACCTGCTCGGCCATGGCAAGCGTCGGCACGCGGATCATGTACTGGATCTCGGCCAGCCCCGCCGGCAAATTGTCGGCGGTTGCTTGCCCCGCCGTCAGGATCGCTTCGCTGATCGACCAGCCGCCCTGGTGCGGCAGCATGGAATCGCGCAGAGCCTTGGAGGCCATGTACATCATCATCAATGCGTCGTTGGCGCCGGGGGCGCGCGCCGCCGAATGTGCTTGCGGAATGGGTGCAGCACCCGCAGCCAGCGCCCAGCGCTCCGGTTGGTCGCAGATGAAGCGATAGATCATCGCGTAGGCCGCGCCGCAATGCGTGTCCCAGCGCGCCGTGTTGCAGAGCGGCAGCATGTAGAACGGATGAAAGGAGATCATGCCGGCAAGGCCGTCATAATAGCCCTTGGCGGCATGGATCGGCTTTGACCCGCGCACCTTTTCCGCCGGCTCGCCGGTGAAGCGCAGCGTGCCTGATATGCCGTGGCGCTGCATCGCCGCCTTGGTCGCCAGCAGCCCGCCGAGGCTCGAAATCCCGAGGCCGGAATGCGGGTCGGTGTGGCCGCCGGCCTGGTTGCCAAGTCCCCGGCGCGGACGCTCGACCGTAGCGGCATCCTGGCAATTGCCCGGCACCGCGTCGTATTCGGCGTACATGCCGATGGTCGGGCCGGGGCCGTTGGTCCAATGCGCGCAGAAGGCGGTCGGCATGCCGGCGGAGCCTTCTTCGACGGAAAAGCCTTCGAGTTTCAGCCGCTCGACATACCAGGCGGCTGATTGATACTCCCGCCACGCGGTCTCGCCGTAATCGAAGATGGTGCGTGTCCACGCGGACAACAACGGCTGGATGCCGTCGAGACAGGCAAGGGCGGTTGCTTGCGCCGAGGTGGCCACCGGTTTCTCCATGGCATGAGAAGAAAGCAGTGAAGCGGGTCGCTAAAAAGTGATATGTTTTCCCGGTTCGTGCAAATTCGGTTCACCTGAGGTTCCTTGCGTATACCATCGACACAAGCGCTGCGCGCGCTCGACAGCTTCGCCCGCCACGGCAGCGTCTGGCGCGCCGCCGACGAGTTGCACCTAACCCGCAGCGCTGTTAGCCATCAGCTTCGCCTGCTGGAGCGCGACCTCGGCTTCGACCTGCTCGAACGCATCGGCAAGGGCGTGGCGTTGACGCCGCGCGGCCAGCGCTACGCCAGCGATGTGCGCAAAGCGCTCACCGTTCTGGGCGACGCGGTGACGCGCGATGCCGGCACCGGAGTCGGCGGCTCGTTCGCCGTCAGTTGCACGCCCGGCTTCGCCTCGCTGTTCTTGTGCACCCATATCGGCGAGTTCCGGCAGATGTATCCTGACGTGGCGCTGCGCATCCTGACGCCGCGCCGGCTCGACGATGTCAGCAATGCCGATGCCGATGCCTTCATTGCGTTTGGTGTCGGCAATTGGCCGAACCGGGCGGTCGAGCCGCTCTGTGAAATCTCGTTCACGCCGCTCTGCAGCCCGACACTGCTCAACAAGGTCGGTGGTTTTTCCCGGCCGTCGGACGTGCTGCGCGCCAACCTGCTGCATCTCGATGACACCGAGGATTGGGCGCGCTGGCTGGCGCTGTCCAAGGTGGAAAACCCCGACATTGAGGGCGGCATCTTCTTTTCGGACATGAACCTCGTCTTTTCGGCGGCGATTGCCGGCCAGGGCATCGCCATGGGCGACGAACTGACCAGCCGGCGGGCGCTGAGCGAGGGCCGGCTGGTCAGGCCGTTCGACATAGCGATCAAGTCGCCGCGTTCCTATTTCCTGGTCTCCGAACACGCCAAGGCTTCGCATCCGGTGCTGGAAGCGTTCGCAGGATGGCTGCGGTCGAAACTCCAGGAGAACCGCATTCTGCCGTATTGAGGGCAGGTGGCGACATCTCGCCATAGATGAATGGAATTTGCCGATCACGCGAAAACTATTCGGTTGCGGTGAGCCGGCACCCTGCCTACGATTTCGACAAGCGTTAGGGAAAGGGCAGTATGCAGCAACCCGGCCGTGCCGCAGAGATCAAGGCAATCGGGATCGGCAAGAGCTTCGGCTCATTCCGTGCGCTGGACAATCTGTCGCTCGATATCGGCCGTGGCGAGTTCCTGACCCTGCTCGGGCCGTCCGGTTCGGGCAAGACCACCTTCCTGATGATCCTTGCCGGCTTCGTGCAGCCGACCGAAGGCAAGCTGTTCAGCGACGGCGTCGACATCACCGACCGGCCGGCCGAGCAACGTGCCGCCGGCATGGTGTTCCAGGGCTACGCGCTGTTCCCGCATATGAGCGTCGAAGCCAACATCGCCTTCCCACTCAAGGTGCGCAAGAAATCGGCCGCCGACATCAAGCGCCGCGTCGGCGAGATGATCGAGCGCGTCGGCCTCAAGGGCCACGAGAAAAAACTGCCGGCGCAATTGTCAGGCGGTCAGCAGCAGCGTGTGGCGCTGGCCCGCGCGCTGGTGTTCGAACCGGGCGTGCTGTTGCTCGACGAACCGTTTTCCGCGCTCGACAAGGGCCTGCGCGGCCAGATGCAGGCCGAGATGAAGCGGCTGCACCAGGAGACCGGGACCACCTTCGTCTTCGTCACCCACGACCAGAGCGAGGCGCTGGCGCTGTCGTCACGCGTTGCCATCTTCAACCACGGCAAATTGCTGCAGGTTGGAGCGCCCGACGAGGTCTACGACCGGCCGGACAACCGCTTCGTCGCCGAGTTCCTCGGCGAGATCAACATGCTGCCGCTGAAGGGGGTCAAGCCTGCCGGCAATGGCTCGACCGGCCTGTGCGAGGACCGCGCGGTCAGCATGGGCTGCAAGGCCGAACTCGTGCGCGGCGATGCCATCCTGGCGATCCGGCCCGAATACATGTCGATATCGAGCGAGGCGGCAGATGGTGAGAATGGGATCGCCGCTACCGCCACCAACTCCACCTATCTCGGCGCGGCAACGCGGCTCGACCTGACGACGCGGCAAGGCGCCAAGGTCACGGTCTCGGTGCCGAGCGAGGTGGCTGCCGCGGCGTTGAGCAAGGGCAACTCCGTCTGGCTCACCTGGCCGGCGGAAAAGGGTTTCCTCCTTCCGCATGGAGGGCAATGACGAACGGTGTGGCGAGATATCGCAGCACCGATTCCGGCACTATCAACAACAAAAAAGGGGAACTGACATGACACATGATACCAAGAAACAAGCCATCGAGAGCCTGTCCGCCAGGGCAGGCCGCGGTGAGATCTCGCGCCGGCAGTTCACACAGTTGGCGGCACTCGTGCTGGCCGGCACGCCGATGCTGCTGCGCTCGACAGGTGCCTTTGCGCAGGCCAAGGAGCTGGTGCTGGTCAACTGGGGTGGCGATGCCATCACCGCCTACGATGCCGCCTATGGCCAGGCCTTCACCAAGGACACCGGCATCACCGTCAAGATGGACGGTTCGGGTCCGACCGAAGGTGCCATCGCCGCGCAATTCAAGAGCGGCGCGCCGACCTGGGATCTCGTCGATGTCGATCCGTTCTCGGCCATCACGCTCGGCGCCCAGGGGGCTCTCGAGCCGATCGATTACAACATCGTCGACAAGAAGAAGATGCGGCCCGGCTTTGGTTGGGAATACGCCGCCTCGACCTATTTCTTCTCCTATGTCATCGCCTATGATTCCGAGAAGTACGGCAAGGACGCGCCGACCGGCATGGCCGATTTCTTCGACGTGAAGAAATTCCCCGGCAAGCGCTCGCTCTACAAATGGGGCGTGTCGAGCTGGGAAGCGGCGCTGCTCGCCGACGGTATCGCGCCTGCGTCGCTCTACCCGCTCGATCTCAAGCGCGCCCATGACAAGATCGCCGCCTTCAAGGAAAACGTCGTTGCCTATTGGGGTGGCGGCGCCGAAAGTCAGAGCGTGCTGCTCAATGGCGAGGCCTCGATGGCAATCGTCTGGTCGACCCGCGCTTCACTGATCGAGCAGGATAGCGGCGGCAAGATCAAGTTCATCTGGGACCAGGGCCTGATCTCGCCCGGTGCGCTCGCCGTGCTCAAGGGCAATCCCGGCGGCAAGGACGCTGCGATGAAGTTCATCGCCAGTGCCCAGGACCCTGAAAAGCAGCTGGTCATGTTCGACAAGCTCGGCCAAGGTCCTGCAAACCCGGCGGCAGACGCGCTGATCCCTGCCGACAAGAAGCGCATCAACCCGGTCGATCCCGAGAACATGAAGAAGCAGATCGCGCTCGACATGGACTGGTACGCCAAGAACTACGGGCCGGCGCTCGACGAATACACCAAGATCATCTCGGCCTGATCAGGGCAGGGGTAATCGGGTCGACATGAGATCCTATCTCTCCGACAGGATGGGCGCGGCGCTGTTGATGGCGCCGCTGCTCCTGTTTCTTGTCCTGGCCTATGCCTGGCCGTTCCGCG
>NZ_RZPH01000394.1:0-5130 GCF_004022825.1 Mesorhizobium sp. M7A.F.Ca.CA.004.04.2.1 | reverse complement strand
GCCATGAACATCACCGCGATCGTGCTTCGGCGTCGGTTCGAGCGGCGCTGGTAGAAAAAAGGCATTTTGGTATGAACATCATGACCGAACAGTCCCTTGAAAATGCAGTGGGCGATAAGATGAACGCCAAGTCGAACGAAGTGATCAAAATGCGTGGCGACAAGGTCGGCGTGTTCTATGGCGAGAAGCAGGCGCTGTTCGATGTCAATCTCGACGTCCGCCTGAATCAGGTGACGGCGCTGATCGGCCCCTCCGGCTGCGGCAAGTCGACCTTCCTGCGTTGCCTCAACCGCATGAACGACACCATCGATTCCGCGCGGGTAACCGGCAAGATAACGCTCGACGAAGAAGACATCTACGACAAGAACATCGATGTCGTCGAACTCAGGGCGCGCGTCGGCATGGTGTTTCAGAAACCCAATCCGTTCCCCAAGTCGATCTACGAGAACGTCGCCTATGGCCCGCGCATCCACGGATTGGCCAAGCGCAAGGCCGACATGGATCAGATCGTCGAGTCGAGCTTGAAGAAGGCGGCGATCTGGAACGAGGTGAAGGACCGTTTGCAGGAACCTGGCACGGGTCTTTCCGGTGGCCAGCAACAGCGTCTGTGCATTGCACGCGCCATCGCCGTGTCACCCGAGGTGATCCTGATGGACGAACCGTGTTCGGCGCTCGACCCGATCGCCACTGCTCGCGTCGAGGAACTGATCGACGAACTGCGCCAGAACTATACGATCGTCATCGTCACCCATTCGATGCAGCAGGCAGCGCGCGTGTCGCAGCGCACCGCGATGTTCCATCTAGGCTATCTGGTCGAGGAGGGCGCCACCGACAAGATGTTCACCACCCCCGACGACAAACGCACCCAGGACTACATCACCGGCCGGTTCGGCTGAGCTCAGGCATATGAGGGACGAAGATCATGGGTGAACATACCGTTGCATCTTTCGATGAGGATCTGGAGCAGATCAGCCAGCTGATCCGCGACATGGGCGATCTCGCCCGCTCGATGGTCAGTGGCTCGACCAAGGCTTTGCTCAATTCGGACAATGCGCTGGCGCAGCGCGTGGTTTCCGACGATGCGATCATGGATGCCCGCCAGCGCGAGCTGGACGATCGCGCCATCACGCTGATCGCCAAGCGCCAGCCAATGGCCAACGATCTGCGTGCGGTGGTCGGTTCGATCCGCATGGCCGGCGACCTCGAGCGCATCGGCGACCTTGCCAAGAACATCGCCAAGCGCGTCGGCACTGTCGGGCTGAGCGTCACGCCGCACGATCTTTCGCATTCGATCGACGCGATGGCGCAGCTGGTGCTGATCCAGGTGCAGGGGGTCGTCGACGAGTATGCCGCCGCTGACGCGGCAGCGCTTGCCACGCTCAGAAACAATGATGAACGCATCGACGTCAAATACACCTCGGTGTTCCGCGAGCTGCTGACCTACATGATGGAAGATCCCCGCAACATCACGGCGTGCACGCACCTGTTGTTTTGCGCCAAGAACCTCGAGCGGATCGGCGACCACGTGACCAACATCGCCGAAAATGCCTACTATGTTTTGACCGGCACGCAGCTGCCAGCCAATCGTCCGAAGCAGGACGAGACGG
This sequence comes from Mesorhizobium sp. M7A.F.Ca.CA.004.04.2.1, assembly GCF_004022825.1. Lineage (NCBI taxonomy): Bacteria > Pseudomonadati > Pseudomonadota > Alphaproteobacteria > Hyphomicrobiales > Phyllobacteriaceae > Mesorhizobium > Mesorhizobium sp. M7A.F.Ca.CA.004.04.2.1. The sequence goes on along the minus strand of NZ_RZPH01000394.1, from coordinate 3,523 downwards.
CAATGTCCGCGCCAGCGGCATAACAAGGGTGACCAGCCGATGATCGCACCACGCATCATGGTGGTGGAGGATGAGGAGCCGCTAGGCGTGCTGCTCCGCTACAATCTTGAATCCGAAGGTTACCAGGTCGAGGTGGTGACGCGCGGCGATGAGGCCGAAATCCGGCTGCAGGAGAACGTTCCCGATCTTCTGGTGCTCGACTGGATGGTGCCTGCGGTTTCGGGCATCGAACTCTGCCGGCGCCTGCGAATGCGTCCCGAGACCGAGCGGCTGCCGATCATCATGCTGACCGCGCGAGGCGAGGAAAGCGACCGCGTGCGCGGCCTGTCGACCGGCGCCGACGACTATCTGGTCAAGCCCTTCTCGACGCCGGAGTTCATGGCCAGGGTCAAGGCGCTGCTGCGCCGGGCCAAGCCGGAAGTGCTGTCCAGCGTGCTAAAGGTCGGCGATATCGTGCTCGATCGCGAGTCGCACCGTGTCTATCGCAAGAAGAGCGAGATCCGGCTTGGGCCGACGGAATTCCGCCTGCTCGAATTCATGATGCGCCATCCAGGCCGCGTGTTCTCGCGCAGCCAGCTGCTCGACAATGTCTGGGGCGAGACGATCTACATCGACGAGCGCACGGTCGACGTGCATGTCGGCCGGCTGCGCAAGGCGGTCAACAATGGCCGTATGCCTGATGTCATCCGCACGATCCGTGGGGCCGGATACGCCATCCGAGAGGACTGAACTCCCTCGTTTGAACTCACGCCACGTTCTTGCCGCCGAAACCGGATCTCGCCTGCACGCCCGGCGCAAAAATCTCCTGATCGACGAAGATCAGCGCCCGCATGGCGCAGCCTTCGCGGATCAGCGGCAGTTCGTTCGGCTCGGTGTCGAAGGAAATCGATTTGGAATGCTGGCCGCCGGCGGTCTGGGCAATCGCTTGCCGCAATGCCGGCTCGATCAGGTCGAAGGCGGCGGCGCTGACACCGACCATGGCGACCGGCGCCGGATCGATCAGCGCGAACAGGCTGCCGAGGCCGTAGCCGAGCGCTTCGCCGGCCTTGCGATAGGCTTCCCGTTCGGGTCCGTCACCTTCGCGGGCCGCGGCAGCCAGGGCGCGCATGTCGGCGTCGCTGACATCGGCGACGGGTTCTGCATCCTCGCCCATCTGCCTGGCGTTGCGCCAGATGGCGTAATTGCCCGCATAGGCTTCGACGCAGCCGCGCCGTCCGCAGCGACATAGCGCGCCGTTCGGCCGATGGATCATGTGGCCGAATTCGCCGCCCGAAGAATGGGTGCCGGTGAACAATTCGCCCTTCAGCACCAGTCCCATGCCGATGCCGTGCGACAAAAGGATAGCGATGAAATCGTCGCGGTAACGATCGGGGTCGCGCCAGCGCAGCGCCACCGCCATCATGTTGCAGTCGTTCTCCATTATGGCAGGGATGCCGAACTCGTCTTCGAATATGTCAGCGAAGGCGATGTCGGTGTGCGGCGTGATCGGCGACCACAGCATGGCGCGGGCACGGGTGTCGGTGATGCCCTGGATGGCCAGCGCGATGCGGGCGATGCTGCGCACGTCCAGGTCGGGATCTGCCAGGCGGCGCCGCACGATGGCCGTGCATTCCCCGATCAGCGACTCGCGCGACATCGTCAGCGTGTCCAGCCGGCGCTGTTCCTCGGATATCACCTGGCCGGCATAGTCGATGACGGCGACGGAGAGGAAGTTCAGCGACAGCACCACGGTCATTACCGCGGCCGCTTCCGGATTGAGACTGAGGCCGACCTGCGGCCGGCCGCGTTTGAGCGAGCCGGCCTCGCTCGGCTTGCTTTCGGTCAGGATGCCTTCGACGATCAGGTCGGATGAAATCGCCGAGATGGTCGAATGGCTGAGGCTTGTGGTCGCGGCGATCTCGGTTCGTGACGGCTGTCCGGCGCGGCGCACTGCCGCGATCACCATGGCGCGGTTGCGGCGGCGCAGATCGTCGTGGCGGATTCCGACCGACATGTTCTTTCATATCCTCCCGGTCGCCGCGGTTCCTCCTGCCCCTGGAACGCTGTCGGTGACGCCGGTAAATACTGGCAGAAGCTGCATGCCGTGTCATTTATTTATTCCGAGACTCGAAAAAAACTCGAAATGACATCAAAATCCATCAGAATCGATGTTGACAGCGTTCGGGCGTTGGCCCAGTATTTTTTCGAGGCTCGAAAAAATAGAGCCTCTGTGCCGGCCCTCGGGTCAGTTTGGTCGCGCCATACGCGGCGCAGGGAGGATAATATGAAAAGATTCACGGCCGCCATCCTGGCGGGTGCCGCCATGTCGCTGACGCTCGCGTCTGTCGCGCAGGCGAAGGACAAGGTTGTCGGCGTTTCGTGGTCCAACTTCCAGGAAGAACGCTGGAAGACCGACGAGGCCGCCATGAAGACGGCGATCGAGGCCGCCGGCGACAAGTACATCTCCGCCGATGCGCAGTCCAATCCCGGCAAGCAGCTTACCGATGTCGAAAGCCTGATCTCGCAGGGCGCTAATTCCCTGATCATCCTGGCGCAGGACGCTTCGGCCATCGGCCCGGCCGTGCAGAAGGCGCTGGACGAAGGCATTCCGGTCGTCGGCTATGACCGGCTGATCGAGAACAAGGACGTCTTCTATCTGACCTTCGACAACAAGGAAGTCGGCCGCATGCAGGCCCGCGAAGTGTTCAAGGTCAAGCCGGAAGGCAACTACGTCTTCATCAAGGGCTCCGGTGCCGATCCCAATGCCGACTTCCTGTTCTCGGGCTCGATGGAAGTGCTCAAGGAAGCCATCGACAGCGGCAAGATCAAGAATGTCGGCGAAGCCTACACGGATGGCTGGCTGCCCGCCAACGCCCAGAAGAACATGGAGCAGTTCCTGACCGCCAACGACAACAAGGTCGACGCGGTGGTCGCGGCCAATGACGGCACTGCCGGTGGCGTCGTCGCGGCGCTGACGGCTCAAGGCTTGGCCGGCACCGTGCCGGTCTCGGGTCAGGACGGCGACCACGCCGCGCTGAACCGCATCGCCCTCGGCACGCAAACCGTGTCGGTGTGGAAGGACGCGCGGGAGCTCGGCAAGAATGCCGCCGAGATCGCCTCGCAACTGGCCGACGGCAAGAAGACGAGCGACATCGCCGGCGCCAAGGACTTCACGACGCCGGGCGGCAACACCGTCAAGTCGCTGTTCCTGACCCCGGTTGCCATCACCAAGGACAATCTCAACGTCGTCATCGACGCCGGCTGGATCAAGAAGGACGAAGTCTGCGCGGGTGTCGCCGCCGGCACCGTGGCGGCCTGCAACTGATCCGTACCACTTTGCAATATCTGAACGCCGCGGCCCAAAAGCCGCGGCGTTTTCTCAAAGAATTCTGTTTCCGCATCATGCGGATAGCTTCTAGGCTGGGCTCCGGCATGCGCGTCAGACGGCCAGCCGGTGGGAGGAAACCATGACCGATACGACGTCAAACCCGCAGACCGATACGGCGCGCGCGTCGGAACTCGGCGCCGTCGCCCGGTTCCTGAA
>NZ_RZPH01000393.1:0-5131 GCF_004022825.1 Mesorhizobium sp. M7A.F.Ca.CA.004.04.2.1 | reverse complement strand
GCGTGCGTCCCTGCTTTGCTTCGTCATGGGCTTCTTCGCCATTCGCCGGCAAGGCATCTATTTCGCCATGATCACGCTGGCGCTGTCGCAGATGTTCTTCTTCTTCTGCGTGCAGGCGCCGTTCACGCAAGGCGAGGATGGCATCCAAGGTGTGCCGCGCGGCATGCTGCTAGGCGTCCTCGACCTGAACGTCTCGCTGAACATGTATTATTTCGTGCTGGCGGTGTTCCTCGTCGGCGTCTTCGCCATCTGGCGCATCGTCAATTCGCCGTTCGGCATGATCCTGCGCTCGATCCGCGAGAACGAGAACCGCGCCATTTCGCTGGGCTATTCCGTCGCCAACTACAAGCTCGGCGCCTTCGTCATGTCGGCGGCGCTGGCCGGGCTGGCCGGATCGCTCAAGGCGATCGTTTTCCAGTTCGCCACGCTCACCGACGTCACCTGGCAGATGTCGGGCGAGGTGATCCTGATGACGCTTCTGGGCGGCATCGGCACCATGGTCGGGCCGATCATCGGCGCCAGCCTTGTCATCGGCCTGGAAAACACGCTTGCCACTTCCGGCTTTCCGGTGACCATCGCCACTGGCCTGATCTTCATGGTGTGCGTGCTCGTCTTCCGGCGCGGCATCGTCGGCGAATTTTACGCGCGGATTTTCAAGCGGGCGGGAAAGGACTGATCAGCTGCAGGTTGATGGGACGCGGCTTGCGCGTGATGACGCATGCGTCTCCCCAATGAGCACCTGTCCGGATACTTCAGAAAGCTATAGACCTCGATCAAATCGATGCGACTGCTTGCGACCTGGGGCAATTGCGACTCCATCGGAACGGGTGAGCACTGCTTTGGGCAAATCGTGATGCGCGCATTCTTTCGATTGCTTGTCGTTGTAATCGTGGCGTCCGGCGTGACCGGTTGCACCAGTATTTCCTACTACGCGCAATCCGTGCAGGGCCATCTGCGGATCATGACGGCGCGCCAGGATGTCGGAAAACTGATCGAGGATCCGTCGACGCCGAAGGCATTGCGCGCGCGAATGGCATCGGCGAGCGCTATACGACAGTTCGCAACGGATGAACTGGCGCTGCCCGACAACAACAGCTACCGCAGCTATGTCGACATTGGTCGGGACTCGGTGACATGGGCTGTCTTCGCCGCGCCGGCATTTTCGCTGACGCCGCGAACATGGTGTTTTCCTGTTTTCGGCTGTGTTCCCTACCGGGGGTATTTCTCCAGGAAGTCCGCGACTGAAACCGCTGTCGAACTTCAAGGACAGGGCATGGACGTCTATGTGACGGGCATCACGGCATATTCCACGCTTGGCTGGTCGAGCGACCCGCTGCTCAGCACGATGTTCGGCCAGGATGAAACCTATCTCGCAGCGCTGGTGTTCCATGAACTGGCCCACCAGCGCGTCTACGTGCACGACGATTCCGCATTCAACGAGGCGTTCGCTGTCGCCGTCGAAACAACCGGCGTGAAAAAATGGCTGCGCGCGGCTGGCGATACCGCCGCATTGCGCCGTTACGAAGCCGCCCGGAGACGCAAGGCTGAATTTCTTTCGCTGGTGTCGCGGACCCGGGACGAGCTGGCGCAAGTCTATTCCAACGCCGGCACCTCGGAGCAAAAACTGGCCGCGAAGACGGCCGCGATTGAACGGCTGCGGATGCGCTACCGACACATGCGCGACAGGCGCTGGGGCCGATACCGGGGATACGATGCCTGGTTCGCTTCCCCGATCAACAATGCAAAGCTCGCCGCGACGTCCGTCTATAGCGATCGGGTGACCGCGTTTCTGCGCCTGTTCGACTTGTGTTCGGGCGACTATGTCAGGTTCTATGCGTCAGTCCGACGGATTGGCGCACTGGACCAAGCTCACCGCGTCGATGCACTTGCGGCGGCAGATCGCTGTTATTGAGCCGGTCAAAAGGGATGGCCCGAAGCGTCGGGGAACTTGCGTCCGAAACCAACCAAATCGCGCGATTGAGATCGCCCGCGCGGTTCTACTGGTCCGAGAACTTCACGCTCACGCCGCGCTGCCGAAAATAAGCCTGCATCAACTTGCGGCCCGAGCGGTTGTTCTGCGCCAGCTTGGCCGGATCGAACACCGCCTGTTTGATCCCTTCTCGCGTCAGCGCCGCCTTAAGCGCCGCGATATGTGTGTCGATGTCGGCATTGTCCGCCCGGAGCGAGGCATAGATGCTCTCGGTCGCCTCGGCCACGGTCAGTTCGCTCATTGGTGTCGTCCTTTGGTTGGTTGGGCGGCGCTTAGCACAGATTCGCGGTCCGCCGATACCGAGACCGTCAGTACACAGCGCCCGTCGCGAAAGCGAACCGTTCCTTATGGGGCTTCGTAGAGTTCCAGCGGCAATCCATCCGGGTCCCTGAAAAAGGTAAACCGTTGGTCCGTATATGGGTCGATCCGGATAGGCTCGACGGCAACGCCTGCGGCTTCCAGGCGGATAATTACGGGCTCAAGATTAGCCACAGCGAATGCCAGATGTCTCAGGCCTGTAGCCTCTGGGTGGGATGGCCGCATCGCTGGTGCAGGGAAGGAGAACAATTCCAGTTGGGCCGACCCGATCCGCAGATCCGCTTTCCATGACTGCCGCTCCTCCCGATAAACCTCCCGGATCAGATCGAGGCCGAGGAGTTCGACGTAGAACTGTCGCGACCGGTCGTAGTCGGTGCAGATGAGCGCGACGTGGTGAATGGCGTTCAGCATGCTGCTAACCTTGGTCAAGCTGGGATATGAGGCCAAGTTGCTTCAAGGCCTGGATCGTCGCGCGCCACGGCTCTGATTTGCCCTGTCCTTCCACCTCACCGATAACACCCGCGTTCCACCGCCAGCCGCCGCACCAGCGCCAGCACGGCATCGATGGTCGGGGTCGGCTTGTCCGTGAGCCGGCCAAGTTCCTGCACCGCGCTCACCAGCGCGTCGATCTCCATCGGCCTGCCGCGCTCCAGGTCCTGCAGCATCGAGGTCTTGTGTTCGCCGACATCGCCGGCGCCCTTGATGCGCCGGTCGACCGCTATGGGAAAACGCACGCCGAGGCTTTCGCCGATCGCCTGCGCCTCCAGCATCATGGTGCGGGCGAGCGCGCGGGTGCCATCGTCGGCGACAATCGCGGCCAGCGTGCTGCCGGTCAGCGCCGAGATCGGGTTGAAGGAGAGATTGCCCCACAGTTTTACCCAGATTTCGCTGCGGATGTCCTCGCGCACCGGCGCTTGCAAGCCGGCCTTGACCATTTCCTCGGCCAGAAGCGTAACCCGTTCGCTGCGCTCGCCGGAGGGTTCGCCGAGCGAGAAACGTTTGCCCTCGACATGGCGGATGAGGCCCGGCGCATCGACCTCGACGGCGGGATAGACGACCGAGCCGATAACGCGGTCCGGTCCGATCCGCTGCCAGATCGCGCCGCCGGGGTCGACCGCGTTCAGCCTGGTGCCTTCGAGCGGCCCGCCGACGCCGTGGAAATACCACCAGGGCACGCCGTTCTGCATGGTGACGACTGATGTGTGGTCCCCAAGCAGCGGCGCGATCTGGTCAAGGGCTGGGGAGAGAGAATGGGCCTTCAGCGCCAGCACGACGTAATCCTGGGCGCCAAGCTCGTCGGCTTTGGCGGCGGCCCGGACGGGGACCGAAATCTCCTGGCCATCCTCGATCAGGCGCAGGCCGTCCGCCTTGATGGCTTCCAGATGGGCGCCGCGCGCGACGATCGAAAGATCGGTCCGCCCAGTGATGGCGAGCTTGGCCGCGAGATAGCCGCCGATCGCGCCGGCGCCGAAGATGGTGATCTTCATCGTCAAAGCCCGAGTTTGGCGGCGAGGCCGATGCGCTGCAATTTGCCGGTCGCACCCTTGGGGATCTCGTCCAGGATCAGGATCTTGCGCGGCACCTTGAAATCGGCAAGCCGTGTCGCGGCATAGGTGCGAATGTCGCCCTCGGTGGCACTGATGCCTTCGCGCAGCACAACCGCCGCGGCCACCTCCTCGCCAAGCTTGTCATGCGGCATGGCGAAGGTGACGACCTGCGCCACCGCCGGATGGTCCATCAGCACGTCGTCGACCTCGAGCGGCGAGATCTTTTCGCCACCGCGGTTGATGATCTCCTTGAGCCGACCGGTGACCCTGAGATAGCCGTCCTCGTCGAGCACGCCCTGGTCGCCAGTGTGGAACCAGCCATGCGCGAAAGCCGTGGCATTGGCATCCGGGTTCTTCTCGTAACCCGTCGTGACATTGGGTCCGCGAATGACGATCTCGCCTGTCTCGCCGGCTGCGAGCAGCCGCCCGTCAGGCGCCATGACAGCCACGGCCGGACCGGCGGAGGCACCGACGCTGCCCGGCTTGCGCTGGCCCGGCGGCAGCCGGTTCGAGGCCATCTGGTGCGCGGCCTCGGTCATCCCGTAGGATTCGATCACCGGGCAGCCGAAGGTCGCCTCCAGCTCGGCCATCACCTGCGCCGGCAGCGACGCCGAGGATGAGCGGATGAAGCGCAGACGCGCCGCCGCCAGCGCCTCGGTGTTGCGTGCCGCGCGGGGCAGGATCGCCTGATGCATGGTCGGCACCGCCGTGTACCAGCTCGGCTGCGCCTCGCTCAGCCACTGGAAGAAGCGCAGCGCGTTGAAACCCGGCGTGCAGTAGATGCTGCCGCCGGCAGCCAGCGACGACAGCACGGCCGCGATCAGGCCGTGGATGTGGAACAGCGGCATGATGTTGAGGCAACGGTCATCTGGCGTCAGGCCAAGCGTGCCGCCGATATGGGCAGCCGAGGCCGCAATGTTTGCATGGCTGAGCGGCACCAGTTTTGGACGCGATGTCGTTCCGGAGGTATGCAGCAGCAGCGCAATGTCGCTGTCTTGCGCCATGTCGGGCGCGGCCTGCGGTCCGATCGCTGCGCCCTCGATCATGAAGCTGCCGGCGGGTGTGGCGGGCTGCACGACAAGCCGCAGCACGCCGATGCCAAGGCGTTCGGCCACCGTCACCGCCGGTCCGGTCTCGCCCTCCGCGACAAGGATTGCCTTGGCGCCGATGTCGGTGAGGTAGAAATCGAGCTCGTCGGCCCGGTAGGCGGGGTTGAGCGGTGCCGTCGAGGCGGCGGCCGCCACGGCGACAGGGTGGCGAGCGTGCTGCCGAACGG
>NZ_RZPH01000392.1:0-5135 GCF_004022825.1 Mesorhizobium sp. M7A.F.Ca.CA.004.04.2.1 | reverse complement strand
GTGCTCATGAGGCGGCTCCCGCGGCAGAGGGGGCCGGCTCGAACAGCATGTCGGAAACGGTCGGCAGCCGGTCGCCGACGGCGTTCTCCGGCAAAGCCGACAACAGCGCCCGCGTGTAATTGCTTTTCGGCGATTCGAACAACGACAGCACGTCGGCCTCTTCCATCTTGCGGCCCTTGTACTGGACGATGACGCGATCGGCGGTCTCGGCCACCACGCCCATATTGTGGGTGATCATGATCAGGCCCATGCCGTATTTGGCCTGCAGCGAAACCAGCAGATCGAGGATCTGCTTCTGGATGGTGACGTCGAGCGCCGTCGTCGGCTCGTCGGCGATCAGCAGTTTCGGATTGCAGGCGATAGCGATGGCGATCATGACGCGCTGGCATTGGCCGCCCGACATCTGGTGCGGAAACGAGCTCAGCCGTTCTTCCGGATCGGCGATGCCGACCAGCTTCATCAATTCGATGGCGCGGGCCCGCCGCTGAGCGCGATCCATACCCATATGGAAGCGCAGCACCTCCTCGATCTGGAAGCCGACGGTGAAGCACGGATTGAGGCTGGCGATCGGCTCCTGGAAGATCATCGAGATGTCCTTGCCGACGATCTTGCGGCGTTCGGACGGGCTGAGCTTCAGGAGATCGACGCCGTCGAAGGCCATGCGGTCTGCCTTGACGGTTGCCGTGTTGGGCAACAGGCCCATCACCGCGAGCATCGCCACGGACTTGCCGGAACCGGACTCGCCTACAATCGCCAGCACTTCGCGCGGCTCGATCGAGAGGTCGATGCCTTGCACGGCCATGAACGGTCCGGCCGCGGTGTCGAAGGAAACGGTGAGGTTCTTGATCTCGAGCAGAGGCATGCTCACGACCTCTTCAGCTTGGGGTCGAGCGCGTCGCGCAGGCCGTCGCCGATCAGGTTGATGGCGAAGACGGTGATCAGGATGGCGAGGCCCGGGAAGGTCACCACCCACCAGGCGCGCAGGATGAACTCGCGCGCTTCGGCCAGCATGGTTCCCCATTCCGGCGTCGGCGGCTGCGCGCCCATGCCGAGGAAGCCAAGGGCCGCCGCCTCGAGGATGGCGTTGGAGAAGGACAGCGTCGCCTGCACGATCAGCGGCGCGATGCAGTTGGGCAGGATGGTGACCAGCATCAGCCTGAGATGGCTGGCCCCGGCGACCTTGGCCGAGACGACATATTCGCGGGTCTTCTCGGCCATCACGGCGGCGCGGGTGAGCCGGGCGAAATGCGGCTGCAGCACAAAGGCGATGGCGATCATGGCGTTGACGAGGCCAGGGCCGAGAACCGCGACAAGCACCAGGGCCAGCAGCAGCGACGGGAAGGCCAGGATGATGTCCATGATGCGCATGATCAGCGTGTCGACCCAGCCGCGGCAGTAGCCGGCGAGCAGGCCGAGAATGACGCCTGAGATCAGCGCTGACGTGACGACGACGAAGCCGATGGCGAGCGAGAACCGCGAGCCGTAGATCAGCCGCGACAGCATATCGCGGCCGACAGCGTCGGTGCCGAGCAGGAACTGCGCGTTGCCGCCTTCCTGCCAGGCCGGCGGCGTCAGGAAGAAGTCGCGGAACTGATCGTCCGGCGAATGGGGCGCCAGCAGCGGCGCGAAGATGGCGATCAGGATCAGCAGCGCAAAGACGAAGAGCCCGATCACCGCGCCCTTGTTGACGGAGAAGTAATGCCAGAACTCGCCGAACATCTGCAGCCTGGCGTCCTGCGGCTTGACGACGGTCGCGGCTTCGATGGTGGCTGGGCCTTCGTTGCTCATGTCAGTTGGCCCGGATGCGTGGGTTGATGACGGCGTAGAGCACGTCGACGATGAGGTTCACCGACATGACGATCAGCGCGATCAAAAGCAACCCGCCCTGCACGGTGAAATAGTCGCGCTTGGAAATGGCGTCGATCATCCATTTGCCGATGCCGGGCCAGGAGAAGATGCTCTCGGTCAGGATGGCGCCGGTCAAAAGCGTGCCGACCTGCAGGCCGATGGTGGTGACGACCGGGATCAGCGCGTTGCGGAAGGCATGCAGGCCGATGACGCGGCGCGGCGCCAGGCCCTTGGCACGCGCGGTGCGGACATAGTCCTCACCCAGCACTTCGAGCATCGCCGACCGCGTCTGCCTGGCGATGACTGCGAGCGGGATGGTGCCGAGCACGATGGTCGGCAAGATCAGGTGCGACAGCGCCGAACGGAAGGCGCCCTTCTGGCCCGAGATCAGGGAATCGATGGTCATGAAACCGGTCACCGGCTTGAAGAAATAGAGAAGGTCGATGCGGCCGGAAACCGGCGTCCAGTGCAGCGTGCCGGAGAAGACGATGATCAGCAGCAGGCCCCACCAGAAGATCGGCATGGAATAGCCCGCCAGCGCCGTGCCCATCGTCAGCTGATCGAACCAGGAGCCGCGACGGATCGCGGCGAAGATGCCGGCGGCGACACCCAGGATGACGGCAAAGATCATGGCGAAGATGGCGAGTTCGACCGTTGCCGGGAAGCGCACCAGGAAATCCTTCAGCACCGGCGTCTTGGTGGAAAACGAGGTGCCGAAATCACCGCCGAGGATGTTGGTCAGATAGGTCAGATATTGTTGCCAGATCGGCAGGTCGAAACCGAACTGGTGCATGAGCGCCGTGTGGCGTTCGGGCGACAGGCCGCGTTCGCCCGCAAGCACCAGCACCGGATCACCGGGCAGGATGCGCACGAAGCCAAAGGCGAGGATGGTTATCCCGATGAAGGTCGGGATGATGAGGGCGAGCTTGCCGAGGATATAACGCAGCATGGCGGGCGAGTGGGGGCGCCACCAAGTGGCGGCGCCCCCGTATCGCAACCTTATTCGGCGATATCGACGCCGTCGAAGCGATGGATACCGAGCGGATCCATCGCAAAGCCGGTGACGGTCTTCTGCATCGGCATGAACACCTTGGAGTGAGCGAGCGTCGCCCAGGGTGCCTGTTCCTTGAAGATGACCTGTGCCTGTTCATAGAGCTTGGTGCGCTCGGCCTGGTCCGAAACGGTCTTGGCCTTGTTGATGAGCGCATCGAAGTCCTTGTTGCACCATTCCGCGCGGTTGTTCGAACCGACGGAAGCGCAGCTCAGGAGCACGCCGAGGAAGTTGTCCGGATCGCCATTGTCGCCGGTCCAGCCGACGATGACGGCGCCGTCGTGATCGACCGCGGAAGCGCGCTTGAGGTATTCACCCCAATCGTAGCTGACGATCTCGACGGTGACGCCGACCTTGGCGAAGTCCGCCTGGATCAGTTCGGCGGTACGGCGCGCGTTCGGCATATACGGGCGCGACACCGGCATGGCCCAGACGTTCATCTTGAGGTCCTTGACGCCGGCCTCTTCAAGCAGCTTCTTGGCTGCATCCGGATCGTAAGGATCGTCCTTCACTTCCTTGTTGTAGGACCACATGGTCGGCGGGATCGGATTGATCGCCACCTGGCCGGCGCCCTGGAAGACGGCGTCGATGATGGCCTTCTTGTTGATGGCCATGTTGAGCGCCTTGCGGACGCGCACGTCGTCGAACGGCTTCTGCTGGGTGTTGTACATCAGCGCGCCGACATTGAGGCCTTCCTGCTCCTCGACCTTCAGGTTCGGATCGGCCTGCAGGCCGGCGATGTCGGCCGGTGCCGGGTACGACATGATGTTGCATTCGCCGGCCTTGAGCTTCTGCGCGCGCACCGCCGGATCGGTGGTGATGGCGAAGACCAGATCGTCGATCTTCTGCTTGCCGCCCCAATAGTCCGGGTTGGCCTTGTAACGGATGGCGGCGTCGGTCTGGTAGTCAACGAAGATGAACGGACCGGTGCCGATCGGCTTCTGGTTGAACAGCTCAGGCGTCTTGTCGGCCTGCAGCTTGTCGGCATATTCCTTGGAGACGACCGAAGCGAAATCCATGCCCAGCGTTGGAATGAAAGTGATCGCCGGCTCCTTGAGGATGAACTTCACCGTCAGGTCGTCGACCTTCTCGACCTTGGCGATGTTTTCGCCGAACTGGTCATTGTAATACTGGTATGCAATGCCCGGAATGTACTGAAACCAAGGGCCGTTCTTGTCGACCTGGCGTTCGAACGAGAACACCACGTCGTCAGCGTTGAAGTCGCGCGTCGGGGTGAAATAGTCGGTCGCGGCGAACTTGACGCCCTTGCGCAGCTTGAAGACATATTCCTTGCCATCGTCGGAGATCGTCCAGCTCTCGGCCAGGCCCGGCGAGGTCGTCGTCTTGCCGTGATCGAATTCGACAAGGCGGTTGAAGACGGTGCGCGATGACGCGTCGAACGTCTGGCCTGCGGTATACGGCGCCGGATCGAAACCTTCCGGCGAAGCTTCCGCGCAGTAGACCAGAGTTTTCGCATTGGCCACGCCGCCCAGGACGCTTGCAGCCAGCAACGCGGCTGCAAAAGTCAGCTTCTTATTCATTGAGCACTCCCTGATGTTCTTCCAAGCCCCTCTATCAGGCTCGCGAAGCGCGCATATAAGCACCGTTTTTCCGGCTTTGGAACACCCCGTTTGCTTACCCCGCGGGAAGCAGGAAAAAAATCCGCTATTTTGCCAGATTGCAGAAAAAATTAGCAGTTTCTTCCATTCACGAGATTATTAACAACCGAATTTTTTTATTGATCGCCAAGCTGACGACATAAATGTTCCCCGCGCTTCCGAGCGGCCGAGGGATGCGCCAGGACACCATTTGGCAGCGCCGGCGGCGGCAAGGACTTTCGACGGAAAATCTTTCGCCGTGTTGCCGCAAGGGCAAGACTTGCACGGTCACCAAGGGAGGCAATACATAGGGTATAACGGCCGCAGCGGAGGGCGCCCTTGTCAATTCAGAGGCGAGGTCAATTCAGGGGCGAGCGCGGCGCGAATGAACAAACTTGTCCAGGGAGGAACGGGTGGCAAAAGCATCAAGGACGACGACGGTGAAAGCGGGAGCCAAGGCGCCGTCGAAAGCAGCCGGTACTGCCAAGCCGAAAGCACCCATTGCCAAAGTCGCCACGCCGAAGGCGGCCGCGGCGCCCGTAAGGGCAAGCACAAAGCCGGCGGTGAAAGCCCCGGCCAAGGCCGCGGCCGGAAAGACGGCGCCGGGGAGTAAAGCGGGTGCGGCAAAGCCTGCTGTC
>NZ_RZPH01000391.1:0-5152 GCF_004022825.1 Mesorhizobium sp. M7A.F.Ca.CA.004.04.2.1 | reverse complement strand
GCCCCTCGTCATGAGCATTGCTGTCCTGCGCGATCAGGCCGAGGATGCGATCCGGCTGCCGTGTGGCGAGATGGTAGCCGACAGGCGTGCCGAAGTCAGTGATGTAGAGGAAGAATCGCTGGATGCCGAGGGCCTCGACGAAGGCTTCGATCGTGTTGGCCAGGTTCTCGAACGTGTAGTCATAGGCATCGATGGAAGGGGCGGACGAAAAGCCGAAACCGGGCAGGTCCGGCGCCACCACATAGGCTGTGTCCGCCAGCGGTTCGATGACATTGCGATAGACGTGCGACGAAGTCGGATATCCGTGCAGCAGCAGGATTGCCGGTCTGCCCGGGTCGCCGGCGTGTCGGTAGAAGATGTCGAGGCCGTCGACATTGATGGTCTCGTGGCGGGTCTTGTAACGATTGCTGCACATCCTCTCTCTCCCAGTGGTCCGCGCCGACCTGGCGGTGCTATGGGTTTGACACCACATATCCCTGTGATAGTGGTTACATCATGTAACCGTATAATGCGGTTGATGAGGTTATGTTCCATGGGCGATGCATACACCGAATGGGTGCCGGATCACTTCATCGGCGGGCATCCCGCTTTGGACCTGTCGAATGCCGTGTTCGACCGGCGGGCGCCGGCAGCAGACAATGAACTCTTCAAATCCGTCCAGGATGTTGCGAACTGGTTCAGCGCCTCAGGGCTTGCCGACGATCGCCAGGCGCAGGCCGTTGCCGAGATAGCGGATGGGCGGTTCGTGGAAGGGGTCCGCGAAATGCGGGAGGCGTCATTTCAGGTTTTCGAGCCAATCGCCGCGGGTAAACCGTCTGCGGCCGAACCGCTTGGCGTGTTGTTCTCGCGCACGGCAAGCTCGCTTGCCGCCGGCTCTATCGAACTGGATGGCACCAGACCGAAGCTTGCCCTTGCCCGGTGGCGGGACCCGGACGCCGTCACCGCCTTGCTGGCCATGCTGTCCATCGACGCGTTCTTCACCCTGCCGCGCGACAGGCTGCATTCCTGCCCTCGCTGTGGCTGGCTTTTCCTCGATACGTCGCGAGGCGGCAAGCGGCGCTGGTGCAGCATGCGCACCTGCGGCAACCGCGAGAAGGTGTCGCGCCACCGAGATCATACCGACGTCTAGACCCGGGTTAGCGCACCACGTCGCCTCTGCTGCGGGCAGCCGGATGCCGGCGCGTCACTCCGGAAGACCGGCCTTGCGAAAACCATCGACGAAATGCTCGAGCGTAGCGGCGTCGCGGAATGGCTCGGTCGTCGCCCAGTGATGGGTTGTGAAATGCGGGTTGCCGACGAGGAACAGTTCAGCCTCAGCGCGCGCCTCGTCGAGCCGGCCGAGTTGCGCCAGGCTGGCGGCCAGGAAACGGCGTGAGCTTGTGCGATAGGTCTCGTCACGGCGCAACGTCTCGATAGCGGCTTGGTAGTCGCGCGCCGCATATTGCGCCTGGCCGAGCGTCAGATAGTACCAGCTCGCTGGAAACGGGTTCAGCCGGAACGCCTTGCCGATGTGCTCGAGGCCCTCTTCGACCCGGCCGGCCAGGACGGCGATGTCGGACAATGCCGCCCAGGTGTCGGCCTCGTTCGGGTCGAGCTCGATCGCCTTGGCGAATTCCGCATCCGCTTCAGTGAAGCTGCGCTCATAGGCAAGCAGGTAGGCCAGGATCCAGCGACAGCCGGCATCGTTGGGATCGATCGCCACGGCCTTGCGCGCCAGCTCCAAGGCAACGCTGCGGGCAGCTTCGGTTGGTCCGCCCCAATGCACCCGTCCCATCCAGTGGTTCATGGCAAGCCAGCGATAGGGCTCGGCGTAATCAGGATCGAGCGACACCGCGCGCGTCAGCATCAGATGCGCTTCCTGCGCCATCTGCGGCGAGTCGTCGATCAGCTTGCGCGCCCGCACGCAGAGATCGTAAGCCTCGAGATTGCTGGGTCGGTTGCGCGGCGGCGGCGCGCGCAGACGGCCAAGCAACGCCTCCACAATCTTGGCCGTAACCTCGTCCTGAACGGCAAAGATATCGTCCAGGCCGCGATCGAAGCGTTCCGCCCACAGATGGTCGCCGCTCACCGCGTCGACCAGCTGTGCGTTGATGCGCACGCGCCCCGCGGCGCGTCTTGCGCTGCCTTCCAGCAGGTAGCGCACGCCAAGATCCCCGGCGATCTCGCGCACGTCCATCGCTTTTCCCTTATAGGCAAAGGTCGAATTGCGGGCGATGACGAACAGGCCGGAGATCCTGGACAGGTCGGTGATGAGGTCTTCGGTCAACCCGTCCACGAAGGAATCCTGCTCGGGATCGTTGCTGAAATTGACGAAGGGCAGCACGGCTATCGATGGTTTGTCGGGCAGCGGCAAGGATTTTCGCTTGGCCTCGCCGAGCTGTTCGACGGCCCCTGTGAAACGGTAGCCGACGCGCGGAACGGTGGATATCCATTCGCCGTTCTCGCCGACAGGACCAAGCAGCTTGCGCAACTGCGCGATCTGGACGGTGAGGTTGCCTTCCTCGACGGCCGTGCCCGGCCATGCAGCGTCCATCAACTCGGCCTTCCCCAATATTTCACCGGGCCGCCCGACGAGTGCTGCAAGCAGGCTCAGCCCGCGATAGCCAACGGCAACGGGGACGTCGTTCCGAAGCAGCGTTCCCGCACCCGGATCAAGCACGAACGGACCAAAGGCAAAACGCGATCCCTGCATAGGCGCATCTATAGAGCAATTCCAGGAAAAGTGTGAAGCGGTTTTCTGTTCGGAATTGCGTCAAAACAAAGGGTTAGAGTAGTTTGCCGGTTCCGTGAGCCGGTGAACTGCTCTAGCTCGTTTGGAAGTTTTGAGAACTATTTGGGAGGGCTTAATTACGGCGCCGTCCGTATCGCGCAGAATTCAACCTCATCGAGAGCCCCAGGCCCTCAAACCATATGGAGGTTGCCATGACCAATACACTTGCATCAGCCCAGCGTTGTGCAGCGCGAGCGGGAACGCCCGTGCGGCCGGCATCGCGCCGGCTCCTGAAGACCCTGCGAAGCATCATAGCGAGTTGGCACGATCGGACCTGGCGCGAACGGATACGCTTTCGCTGGCAACTCAGGCAGATGTCGAAGGACAATCCGCATCTGATCGACGATATCGGCCTGACGATACAGCAGGTCGAGGGAGAGATCGCCAAGCCCTTCTGGGAACGATAGAGCGAATGCCGCAATTGCGTCGGGCGTCAGCGCACCGCCTCGCGATGGGCGCCCAAACCGAGGTCGCTTTGGGCGACATGCATCAGAGCGCATCCATATGTACGCCATTGGTAATCTGAGTGCAGCCGGGCAGGCCGAATTGCTCGGCCCACAGACATAGTGAACCTGCTGCTGCGTTGAGCGCCGCGCCGCGTTCTGTCAGCGAATAGACTACCTTCGCTGGAACCACGGAAAAGACCTTGCGGTCGACAAGGCCGTCCGCCTCCAGTTCTCGCAATTGTTGAGCCAGCATCTTTTCACTGATGCCAGAGAGCGCCTGTTTCAATCGACCAAATCTGCGCGACGCCGTTCCGAGCTCGCAAAGGATATCTACTTTCCACTTTCCTTCGACCATCCTGACGGCCGCTGCAAAGCCATTGTCCGCGGAATTGTTCATCGCGCGTTCCTTACCTTCTGGTGACCACTTACGCCCGGGTGCGTATCGCGCGCCGCTCGTTTTGACATACCTCTCAAGACGATCACAGCAAAACGCGGTCTGACGCCGCCAATTGATATGGAGTGTGGAATGAAGCTTTCAATCACGGTTGTTGGAACGGGCCGTATGGGCTCGGCGCTCGCCGGCAGCCTGCTTCAGTCGGGATATCCGACGACTGTCTGGAACAGAACCAGACAGAAGACCGATCCACTCGCCAGGCTGGGCGCAATCGTCGCGTCCTCCGTGGAGGAAGCCGTGAACGCAGGCGAGATCATCATTGTGAATGTCAGCGACTATGAGGCGACAAAAGCGCTTCTCCACAGTGACGCCATCGCCTCAGCCATTCGCGGCAAGCTGATCGTGGAGTTGACTTCCGGGACGCCAAATGGCGCACGGGAAGCCGCTGATTGGTATAGGGAGCACGGCGCAAGCTACCTTGATGGCGCGATCATGGCGACGCCGGATTATATCGGCACGGACGCCGGAACCATCCTGCTTGCCGGGCCAAGGGCGGCTTTCGACACGAACCGCGATGTGTTTCGCGCTTTGGGTGGCAATGTTCAGCATGTTGGCGAAGAACCAGGGCGTGCGAACGGGCTCGATAGCGCACTACTGGCTATCATGTGGGGCGCTCTGTTCGGGGCGCTCCATGCGATCGCCGTGTCGCAGGCCGAAGAGATCGAACTCGGTGAACTGGCGCGTCAGTGGTCCGCGACGGCGCCGGTCATTGACGGCTTGGTGACCGACCTCATCAAGCGGACGAGCGCTGGCCGATTTGCCAGCGATAACGAAACGCTCTCGTCGATCTCGGCGCACCACGGCGCAATGCAGCATCTATTGGAGTTGATGCAGTTCCGCGAAATCGACCGTTCAATAGTCGATGGTTATGATGCGATATTCAAACGGGCCATAGCGGCGGGCCACCTGCACGATGATTTCGCCGCGCTCTCGCAATTTCTGGCGACAGGGAAGTAGCATGCCTTTGACGCATCTCATCGATAAGTATTGTGCATCGTGGTCCACCGAAAACGCCGAGAAGCGGCGGGCGTCGCTGTTATCGATCTTGAGCGATGGCGCGACGTATACCGATCCAACCGTTCACGCCGTTGGTGCCGAAGAACTTCTAGCCCACATTGCAGGAATTCAGAGCAAGCATCCTGGTGCCTGCATTCTGCGGACCAGCAACGTGGACGTTCATCACGGCGTCGCGCGCTTCGCGTGGAAGTTTGTGACGCCTGACGGTTCGTCTTTACCCGAGGGCCTGGACATCGCTTTTCTGGATGAGGAGCAGAAACGGATAACGCGTATCATTGGCTTCTTCGGTTTGTTGAAACCAGCTCGATCTCTGGCAGAGGGCGGCGTCAGCTAACCGGTCAAGAGCTGACATTCGAACATGTCAGCGCACCGCCTCGCGTTGGGCGCCGGGCAGGCGGGTGGCGATCAGCTTGTCGATGCGGCGGCCGTCGAGATCGACCACCTCGAAGCGCCAGCCCTGCGCGT
>NZ_RZPH01000390.1:4029-5176 GCF_004022825.1 Mesorhizobium sp. M7A.F.Ca.CA.004.04.2.1 | reverse complement strand
CTGGTAGAGGCGCCGGTCGGCGGCGCGCATCAGCTCCGACACACTGGCTTCCTCGCCGCAGACAGTGCCGCCGATGCTGACCGTGAGCGGAATGGTCCGCTCGTCGACGGGCCGGAAGCGGATCAGCTCCACTTCGCGGCGAATTCGCTCGGCGACGCGCTTGGCCTCCTGCTCGGTCGCGCCGATCAGGAAGGCGCCGAACTCCTCGCCGCCGATGCGGCCGAGCACATCGCCGCTGCGCACGCCGCGCTGGATCGCGCTGGCGATCAAAAGCAGCGCGTCATCACCTGTCAGATGGCCGAAATTGTCGTTGATGGTCTTGAAGTGATCGGCATCGATGATCAGCAGCGCGCCGCGATCGGACTTGCGGCGCGAACCGTCGAGCGCGGCAAAGAAGCTTTCCCGGTTGAGCATGCCGGTCATGTCGTCGCGGCTCGCCTTTTCCGCCAGGCGGCGATGCGCGGCGGCGAGCTGGGCATGGGCTCGGGCGAGATCGCGATGCGCGTTTTTCAGCCTGTCGCTTTGCCAGAAAGTGCTTGCGCTGGCAGCCCACGCCAGCACCAGCGGACAGAGCGTGGAGGTCAGCCAGATCGTGCGGTTGACCGGAAATCCCATGGCCGGAACGATGATCAGGGTCAGCAGGAGAGAGGCCGCGACTGAGGCGAAAGCAACGGCGGCGGATCTCAGAATTATGCTGTTCATCGCTTGCTCCCACAAGACTGCCTCTCTGCCAGCAAGCCCTAAAGGCCACCTTTCCCAGATGCCTAAAATTTGAATCGTGAGGCGATTTACGCAACCTCAACGAGCAGAAGTTGTGGATAAAGTCGCTTCCGGAATGCGCGTTTCATGCCATAAGGAGCCCATGACCACGCTCCCTGACCCCGCCCGCTTCGCCCATGTCACCGACTGGGTCTTCGATCTCGACAACACGCTCTATCCGCATCATTCGAATCTGTTCTCGCAGATCGACGTCAAGATGACCGCCTATGTCGGCGAGCTGCTGGCATTGCCGCGCGACGATGCGCGCAAGTTGCAGAAGGAACTCTACCGCGAATATGGCACGACGCTGAACGGCCTGATGACACGTCATGGCATCGACCCCGATGATTTCCTCGAGAAGGTCCACGACATCGACTATTCATGGCTG
>NZ_RZPH01000390.1:0-4019 GCF_004022825.1 Mesorhizobium sp. M7A.F.Ca.CA.004.04.2.1 | reverse complement strand
ACCCCGTTCTCGGCACCGCCATCCGCCAGCTTCCGGGCCGCAAGTTCATCTTCACCAATGGCGACCGCAGGCACGCCGAGCGCACCGCGCGCCAACTCGGCATCCTCGACCATTTCGACGACATCTTCGACATCGTCGCCGCCGGGCTCAATCCCAAGCCGGCGCGCCAGACCTACGAGAAGTTCGCTGAACTCCACGCCGTCACCGGCCACAATGCGGTGATGTTCGAAGACCTTGCCCGCAACCTGTCGGTGCCGAAGTCGCTCGGCATGACCACGGTGCTTATCGTGCCGCGCAATTTCGAGCCGACCTTTGCCGAGATCTGGGAGCGCGACCCGACCAACGAGGACGACGTCGATTTCGTCACCGACGACCTGGCGGGGTTTCTGACGGCGATTGTGGAGGGGGAAGGAAGAGGGGAATTGAAGAATTGAAGAATGAAGGACGGTCTCTACGGATCAATTCCCCCAGTTCCCCAGTTCTTCAATTCCCCACTCCCCTACTCCCCTAACTTGTAGAACCGGCTGATGATCCCCCAGGCTTCGTCGGCGGTGTCGACGAAGTCGATGATGTCCTGATCGCCGGGGCTGATCGTGCCCTGCTCGGCGAGAAAATCGAGATTGATCGCCCGCTTCCAGAAGGATTTGCCGAACAGGATCACCGGCACGCGCTCCATGCGCCCTGTCTGGATCAGGGTCAGCGTCTCGAAGAATTCATCCATCGTGCCGAAGCCGCCCGGAAACACCGCGACCGCCTTGGCGCGCATGACGAAATGCATCTTGCGGATAGCAAAATAATGGAAGTTGAAGCAGAGCTCCGGCGTCACATAGATGTTCGGCGCCTGCTCGTGCGGCAGGACGATGTTGAGGCCGATCGACGGCGCGCCGACATCGTCGGCGCCGCGGTTTCCCGCTTCCATCACGCCGGGCCCGCCACCGGTCACCACGACATATTCGCGGTAATAGGAGGTAGCCGACTGCTGCGAGCAGAGGCGGGCGAATTTCCGCGCCTCCTCATAGTATTTGCTGTTTTCCTCGAGGTTCTTCTTCTGCGTCTCGTTCTTGGCCGCCCAGGCCTCGCCGCCGGGTTCCGGCAGGCGCGCGCCGCCGAACAGGATCACCGTCGAACGGATGCCGCGTTCGGCCAGGATCATTTCCGGTTTCAGGAGTTCAAGCTGCAGCCGGACCGCGCGCAACTCGCGCCGCGTCATGAAGTCGGGATCGTTCCAGGCGAGCCGGTAGGTTTCGGCACGCGTCTGCGGCGTATCCGGCACACTCTTCGACCGCTCCAGATCCTCGTCCGAATGCGGCAGTGGCGTCCAGCCCGCCTTTTCCATAGGTGTCATATGCTCTACCCGTCCAAATTCTTCACTTGCGCCGCCCCATGACGCAGCCGCGATTGACCCTCACCAAGGCTTCACATAAGCAGGTTCCGCAAAAGTGTCCTGCGGTTTTGTGACAAGAACCTGCTACATGCGAAGATCCAGGCAGGCAAAGCCTGCCAAGGGGTCCGCGCGACTTTCAAAACAGGTTAAGGCGTTGCCCCTTAACAGCTTGGTAATGGAGCGAATTCATGTCGAAGCCCGATCTGGCGAGCCTCGAAAAGACCATCGAGAAGGCCTTCGAGGAACGCGACGCGATTTCGACGGCAACGCGCGGCGAAACGCGCGACGCCATCCAGTCGGCGCTCGATCTGCTCGACCGCGGCGCCGTCCGCGTCGCCGAGCGGCAGGCCGACGGCAAGTGGCATGTCAACCAGTGGCTGAAGAAGGCCGTGCTGTTGTCGTTCCGGCTCAACCCGATGGAGATCATCAAGGGGGGACCCGGCGAGGCGGTGTGGTGGGACAAGGTGCCGTCGAAGTTCGACGGCTGGAGTGCCGTCGATTTCGAAAAGGCGGGCTTCCGAGCCGTGCCGTCGTCGGTCGTGCGCCGTTCGGCCTATGTCGCACCGGGCGCCGTGCTGATGCCGTCCTTCGTCAATGTCGGCGCGTATGTCGACAGCGGCACCATGGTCGACACCTGGGCCTCGGTCGGCTCCTGCGCCCAGATCGGTAAGAACGTGCATCTGTCCGGCGGCGTCGGCATCGGCGGCGTGCTGGAGCCGATGCAGGCCGGCCCGACCATCATCGAGGACAATTGTTTTATCGGCGCGCGTTCGGAGGTGGTCGAGGGCTGCATCGTGCGCGAAGGCTCGGTGCTCGGCATGGGCGTCTTCATCGGCCAGTCGACCAAGATCGTCGACCGCGCCACCGGCGAGATCTTCTATGGCGAAGTGCCGCCCAATTCCGTCGTCGTCGCCGGAACGATGCCGGGCAAGCCCTTTCCGAACGGCGAGCCGGGTCCCAACCTTTACTGCGCCGTCATCGTCAAGCGTGTCGACGCCAAGACCCGCTCCAAAACCTCGATCAACGAATTGCTGCGCGATTGATCTTTGCGCAAAGCGAGCGCACCTTCCGCCGGCGCGACAATCGGTCGCGCTGGTTCAAGATGGAGGGGTGACATGGACTGGAAGTATCTGCTCACAAGTTTTGATGGTCGCATCAACCGTGGCAAGTTCTGGGCCGCGATTGGCGTTTTCATCGTCATTGGTATCGTTGCCTTCATTCTCGATGCGATCCTCGGTACACGTCTCACCACCGCCAGTGGCGCCCAGATCGGCATCATCGGCATTCTCATCGCTCTGGTCTCGATCTATTTCGCGCTCGCAGTCTACGCCAAGCGCTGGCATGATCGCGGCAAGTCGGGCTGGTGGAGCCTAATCATGCTGGTGCCGCTCATCGGCCCGATCTGGTTTCTGGTGGAATGCGGCATTCTCGAAGGCGCCAGAGGCGCCAATCAATATGGACCGGACCCGCTTGCCTGACAGATCAGATCTCACCTGGCTTTTCTTCAAAACCTCGGGCCGCGTCAGTCGCGCGGCCTATTTTCTTGGCGGGTTGCTCGTCGCCATCATCCAGGCCTTCCCGCTCTACCGCTTCACGCTGGTGCCGGAAGGTTCGGCCGAGAGCAACATGTGGTCGTTCATCTTCTTCGTCGCCTTCATCGCCTCGCTGTGGTCGAACATCGCCCTGGCGGTGAAGCGGCTGCACGATTTGGACAAGCCGGGCATTGCCGCGCTGATCCTGTTCGTGCCGGTGGTCTCGATCGTCGCCTTCCTTGTGTTGTGCCTGTTTCCAGGGCAGCCTGGACCCAACCGCTATGGCCGGCGCACCAACGAGCCGGAACAATCCTGAGGGCCGATCGGACATGCGCTACCGCACGCTTGATCCGAAACTGATCGTCGAAACCGCCGAGCGGCTGGAAGAGCGGATCGCCGACCGTTTCCCTGAAGCGGGATTGCGTGGCGTCGCCGCCGAACTGGTCTCGCTGTCGCGCGATCTGGCCAAGGCGGCCAAGGTGCTCGAAGCACCGATCTGGTGGCTGCGCGGGCTCATCGTCGCCGCCTTCGTCACGGGTGTGCTGGTGTTCCTGTTCGTCGGTACCATCTTGCCGATCGACCGCATTTCGGGAACCCACGATGCCCTGCAGTCGGTGCAAGGCATAGAGGCTTCGATCAACACCGTCATACTGGCTGTGTTGGGCTTGCTTGCTCTGATCCGCACCGAGGAGCGCATCAAGCGCAAAAGGGTGTTTCGCCAGCTGCACGGCCTGCGTTCGCTGATCCATGTCATCGACATGCACCAGCTGACCAAGGATCCGGCAGCCCTTTCGGCCGATTTCAAGCCGACGGCGCACTCGCCGGCCCGTATCACCAATGCCGCCGACCTGGCGCGTTACCTCGACTATTGCTCCGAAATGCTGTCGATCACCGGCAAGATCGCAGCGCTCTTCGCGCAGTCGGTCAATGACGACGTGGTCATCGACGGCGTCAACGACATCGAGAACCTGGCATCCAACCTGTCGCGGAAAATCTGGCAGAAGATCACGTTGATCGACGGCCGGCCGGTGCAACAACCTGCTCCGGCGCCAGGCCCGGCGAGCCAAGCCGCTCCGCTTCCGCTGCGCGCACCAAAGCGGCGA
>NZ_RZPH01000038.1:2492-14571 GCF_004022825.1 Mesorhizobium sp. M7A.F.Ca.CA.004.04.2.1 | reverse complement strand
GTCTGTGTCTGGTCGGGAGCCGAGGCGTCAGGGGTGGTCGCTGCCGGAGCTTCGGCGGTCTTATCTGCCGGAGCGACAGCAGGAGCCGTCGTGTCGGACGGCACAGCAGCCGGAGCGGTGGCCGCAGGCTCGTTGGAAGCCGTCGTGGCCGGCGCCGGATCATAGGCCTTGCGGTCGAAATCGGGCTGCGCCTGCAGCTCTTCCTTGGTGGTCTGGGCCACCAGCCAGCGGTCGCCATTCTTCTCGGCCCACTGCGCCTTAGAGAAATCATAGGTGACATTCTTGGCGCCGAGGCCAAGGAAACCGCCCACGCCGATGACCAGGGACTCGGCCTTGCCTTCCTTGGTCAGCACGATGTCGTTGACGTCGCCGATATTCTGCGCGTCATCACCGGTTCCGTTATATACGTCTTCACCGATGATGTTGGTGGCAAGGTTACCGTCCGCGCGCTTTACCGGTTCCGCCGGAGCGGCGTTCATGTCGGCCGGCTTTTGTGCCGTATCCGTCGTAGCAGGTGCCGTAGGTGCGGTCGCGTCGGTCGATGCCGCAGGTGCGGGGGCCGGACTGTAGGGCTGGCTGTCGAATTCCGCCTGAGCGGTCAACTCGTCCTTGGTCGTCTGGGCTACCAGCCAGCGGTCACCATTCTTTTCGGCCCACTGCAGCTTGCCGTACTCGAAGGCGACGCTCTTGGCACCGACACCCAGAAAACCGCCAACGTCGATGACGACGGATTTCGCCTGCCCATCCTTGTCGAAGACGACGTCGCTGACATTGCCGATGTTCTCGGCATCATCGCCGGTGCCGTTGTAGACGGATTCACCGATGATGTTGGTGACGATGCTGCCCTCTGCGCGGACCGTCGCGGCGCCTGACTCCTGAACGGCTGGGCTCTGTGCCGGCGCCGGGGTCGTCGCGCTCTGCGCATATGCGCCCGTCGCGATCAGTGTTGCGAGTGCGGTCGTGGCTAAAAGATTGCGGATCATGATAGTCTCTCCTCGTGCCTGATCTCATGCGCCGCGTCTTCGCCGGAAAGTCGGACGCGGCATCTACAGGTTCACAACGTTGTGACCAGTCTGTTGTTCCGACAAAACCGCGCCGTCCGGAAATCGAAATCACAGAAATGATCGAGCGGCTTAGAAGCCCGTTCGTGTCAAGGGAACCTTTTCCGTCGCCGCCGCGTTTCAGCCATCGGCTGGGCGTGTCCCGGCCACTTTTTGGCTGACATGGTGGAGCGGGGTATGAAATTCGCAGCGGTGCTGAACCGGGATGGCGGCACTTTGCGCACCACCGACCTCGTCGCCTTCTCCGACAGGATGCATCAGACGCTGGAGACGGCAGGGCACTCGCTCAGCATCGAAATTGTCGCCGGCAAGGACGTGGTGGAAACGCTCGACAGCGCGGCTTCGCGTCGCTCTGTCGACGTCGTGCTGGCGGGTGGCGGCGATGGGACCATTTCCGCCGCGGCCGCGCGGCTGATGGGCACGAAGAAGGCGCTTGCCATATTGCCGGCCGGCACCATGAACCTGTTCGCGCGGGGGTTGGGCATTCCGCAGTCACTCGATGGAGCGCTGAAATCCTTCGCCGACGGCGAAATCATCGCGGTCGACGTGGCGACAGCCAATGGCCAACCTTTCATACATCAGTTCTCGATCGGCATGCATGCAAAGATGGTGCAACTGCGCCAGAAGATGGAGTTCGGTTCGCGGTTGGGAAAGATCCGCGCCTCGGCCAAAGCGGCTTGGGCGACGATCAACAATCCACCTGCGATGAATGTGACGCTCAGCATCGGCGAAGCCGAAATGGCGGCACGCATCACCGGCATCGGCATCACCAACAATTTGTTCGGCGAAGGCCATTTGCCTTACGCCGACAATCCGGCGGGCGGCGTACTCGGTGTCTATGTCACGGTGGCGAAGCAGCGCGCCGAACTGGTCAAGTTTTTCTTCAACGTGGCGCGCGGCAAATGGCGCGACAACGAACATGTCGAAATCCACCAGACGAACAGAACGGTGCTGAAAATCCATTCGAGCAGCCGCAAGTTTCGCGCTGTGATGGACGGCGAATTGGTCAGGCTTGACCGTGAAACGGTAATCGAAATCCAGCCTGGCGCGCTGAATGTACTGGTGCCGGCGAGCGCGGCCCAATCGAGAGCCGCCTGATGCGATGCGTTGCAACGAACAAACCGGCTTTAGCCAGCAGGAGCCTGCTCGGTGGTGCTGGGCGTGGGGACATGCTGTTCATCGCTGGTTGGCGCCTTGATCAACACACCATAAATCTCGGCAATGCCCCACGCAGCAAACACCAGAAGCAATGCGGCGATCAGGATTCGAAATCCATGCCAGCCCCATCGCCCCTGCCGCGCCTTGTTTTCTGGAATGATCTTGGCCATGCTCGATCCCTGTCTCATTCTGCACCAGCTGGCGCGCTCGGCAAATCATGGTCGGGTAACGGTTCCTCGCTAGGATGGTTCCGGAAAAGCGCGCTGGCCTTGCACCAGCGCAAGCAGGCGACGGCGAAGACCGGGACGAGGCAAGTGGGGTGACTGGCAAGACGCAAACAGTGCCCGAGCTGCCGGCCGAAGTTGCGCGCGCAGTCAAGGATGTTGACCGGCTCGCCGTGCTGCACGGGTTGGAGGTGCTGGATACAGCGGCCGATCCCGATTTCGACCGCGTCAGCAGCCTTGCCGCGGCGGTGATGCAGGTGCCGATGGCCCTGGTCACGCTCGTCGACCTCGAACGGCAGTGGTTCAAATCCTGCTTCGGCCTGGACGAGGCCGAAACCGCGACCGACGTCTCCTTCTGCGCCCATGCGATTGCCGCCGGCGACGAACCGATGGTGGTGGTGGATGCAACGACGGATCCCCGTTTCAAGACCAACCCGCTGGTCACCGGAAAGCACCATGTCCGCTTCTATGCCGGCGCGCCGATGGTTGTGGCAGGTGCCCGCATCGGCACGCTGTGCGTGCTCGACCGCTCGCCGCATGGTTTTCCATCCCACGCTGAGCTCGACCAGTTGAAGTCGCTCGCCGGCCTCGCCGCCAGCCTGTTCACCCTCAAGGACACAACCCGCAGCGGCGCGATCGCCGAGGCCGCACTGGTTCGCGAGGAAAAACGACGCGCCATCGCACTCGATGCGGCGTCGCTCGCTAGTTGGGCATGGGATATCCGCACCGATATCATCGAATGCGACACATTGATGTCGGAGCTGTTCAGCCTGCCGCGATCCAACCGGCTGCGCGCACGCGACATCCTCACCGCCATCGATCCGCGTGACGTCTACCAGACCGAAACCCGCTTTCGCGACGCCCTGACCGGCAGCGACGACTATTTCGGCGAATACCGGGTGAAGGGCTTTCATCCGCCGCGCTGGCTCGCCACGCGCGGCCGTGTCATCGAGCGTGACGGCGACGGCAAGCCGACCTTGATCTTCGGCGTCAACTACGACATCTCCGAGCGTAAGCTCGGCGACGAACGCCAACGGCTGCTGCTGCGTGAGCTCAACCATCGCGTCAAGAACACTTTGGCGACCGTCCAGGCGCTGGCAACGCAGACCGTGCGCCATGCCCGCCAGCCAAGCGAGTTCCTCGAGGCGTTCGGCGCCAGGCTTCAGGCCTTGGGCATCGCCCACAATCTGTTGTCGGACCGCGAGTGGCGCGGCATTGGCATCAGTGAACTCGTTCAGATCGAGGTCAAACCTTTCGAAACGGCCGAGCAGCCGCGCATGACGATCTCCGGCGACGACCTGCTGCTGTCGCCCGACCAGGCCGTCGGGCTTGGCCTGATCCTGCATGAACTGGCCAGCAACGCGCTGAAATATGGCTCGCTGTCGGTGCCGTCAGGCAGGGTCGATCTCGGCTGGAGGATGCAAGGCAGGAGGGATGCCCGGCGTCTTGTGCTGACCTGGCGCGAAAGCGGCGGCCCGCAAGTCGCTCCGCCGGATCGGCACGGCTTCGGCTCGATCCTCATTCGCCGCAGCCTAGCCAAGGTCATTTCCAGCGAAGTGACCCATGAATTCCGGCCGGAAGGCGTGTTTGCCGAAATATCGATGCCGCTGGAAGAGTTGTCAAAGTGACCTCTCCCAACAGCTCTATATCCGTTCGCTCTCATCCAGATCGTCGGATTTCACATTCTCGCGGTAGATGGCGTAGGCCGCGAGCGCCACGGCCGGCCCCAGAATGACGCCGAGACCGCCTTTTCCCTTGAGCAGACTCGGCAGCACGGCGAGTGCGGCGGTGATGCCGATCGCCTTCATGTCGGCATTGCGGCGCTGCGCCCGGCGCCGGGCGCGTGAGCCTGCGGAGATCCGGTAGATCAGCAGGATAAGTCCGGCAAGCACCAGGAAACCGACGCCAAACCCCAGTGCCGCGGCAAGCGGCCCATAGCGCATCGCCGTCCAGATATAGGCGGCCCCGACAAGAAAAACGAGACCGCAAAGTGCGGCGGCCATGGCGATCACATAGACGATTGCCGCCGTGCGCGCCCGGTGTATGGCGGCCACGGTTTCCCCCGAGGCGAGGCCCGAGATCAGGGTTGCCAACATTCCCATCTGGAGCGCGACTAGCGACGCGCGATGAGCGCGAAAAGGAAGCCTACGCCGGCGGCGATCGCCAGTGACGTCACCGGCTTTTCACGCACGCTTGCCATCATCTGCGCTTCGATGTCCTTGGCATTGCTGCGCAGGCTGTCAAAGGCTGCTTCGCCCTGCGCACGCAACTGTTCGACCCCTTCCGTGGCTGCGCGGCGCGCGGTGCCATAGCCATGCTCGCCGGTCTTGGCCAGTTGTTTGGTGAGCTTGTCGATGTCGGCCTTCAACTGCCTGATGTCGGCTTCCAGGTCCGCATTTGCACGGGCGTCGTTTGCGGTCTTTCCTGCGGCAGTGGCCATGGCTTAACTCCTTGTGATTGCTTGGTTTCAAACGCGCTGCGCGTCTCAAGGTTCCGGCATTGGGGACAAAGTAGCCGAAAACGCATCGGCGCGCACCCGGTCCGCCGGCTCCGGCAAAACACGCTTCCTTAGATTAATGGCCGGCGCGCTTCACCCAGCCCTTCCCAGCCGGCGAGCCGCTTGAGCCCTTCATTGTCGGAAACCACGCAGCCGCCGTCGCGCCAGACGATCAGCTTGCGATCCATCAGCTTGCGGATCGTCTTGTTGGTGTGAACCAGCGACAGGCCAA
This sequence comes from Mesorhizobium sp. M7A.F.Ca.CA.004.04.2.1, assembly GCF_004022825.1. Classification (NCBI taxonomy): domain Bacteria; kingdom Pseudomonadati; phylum Pseudomonadota; class Alphaproteobacteria; order Hyphomicrobiales; family Phyllobacteriaceae; genus Mesorhizobium; species Mesorhizobium sp. M7A.F.Ca.CA.004.04.2.1. The sequence goes on along the minus strand of NZ_RZPH01000038.1, from coordinate 9,399 downwards.
GCGTATCGGCGATGTGCTGTTGCGTGATCGGTATCTGGACGGATTGGTTGCCATTCAGTCCGACAACCTTGGCGCGGCTGCCGATGAAGGCGATGAGATAGGCAGCGCGCTCGATCGCACTGCGGCGCCCAAGGCTGAGCAGATTCTCGTCCAGCATCCGCTCTTCACGCGATGCGATCCAGGTGATGTCATAGGCCAGCCCGGGATGATTGCGGTACAGCTCATGCAGATATTCGCGCTCGAAAACACACAGCAGCATCGGCGACAGTGCCTCCACGGAATGCTGCATCTCGCCCATCACACTGCCTTGCAGGCCAATCAGATCACCGGGCATGAGATAGTTGAGAATCTGGCGGCGGCCGTCCAGCAACAGCTTGTAGCGAAACGCCCAGCCGGAGAGCACGGTGTAGAGATGGGCGCTATGGCTTCCCTCCACCAGCACCGTGCCACCCTTTTCGACTGCGAGTTCGCCCTTCTTGAATTTGCTGATGAAGGCCAGTTCCTGTTTTTCGAAATCGCGAAAAATCGGCAACGGCCGCAATGGGCAGTTCTCGCAAGGATATTGGCGGCTGGAGAAAGCGCTATTGTTCTGAACCGACATTTCGACCCCCCTTCGAAAGCCGCTCTTGGAGAGCGCGTTTCAACGCGTTGCAAGGATTGAGGTTCCGCCCGCTTGCCACATGTCTTTTTTAAATGACAGCAAGCGAATTAGCGATCATGACTCCGGCGTTTCAAGGAGTCTTTGCCTGTGCCCACATTGCTCGACGGATTGCGGATTCTGGTCCTGGAGGACGAATTTCTGATCGCCATGGACGTCGAGCAGCTTTGCCGCGACCATGGCGCCGATGAGGTGGTGATCGCCCGTGACCTGACCGAGGTCGATGGCCGCGAGGTCGCCACGCGATTCGATGCAGCCATTGTCGACTTGATGCTGGGCGGCGCCTCAACCATCGATTTCGCCTCCGGGCTGCGCGCGGCAGGCATACCTTTCGTGTTTGCGTCGGGCTATTCGGATGTCGATGAAATCAAGGCATCGTTTCCGGGCGTCAGGCTGGTTGGCAAACCCTATTCGGGTGAAGACCTCGTGCAAGCGGTCGCCGCGGCCTGCGGACGCGCTTGAGACACGATCGCGGTCAGCTCGCCGGCGAGCTCGTTACCTGGGCCGAAATTGCGTCCGGACCATACTCGTCCTCGCCTGATATTTTCAGGATCTCCTGCAAGCGCGTACGGGCTCGGCTGACGCGGCTCTTGATCGTTCCCACCGCGCAACCGCAGATCTCGGCGGCCTCCTCGTAGGAGAAACCAGATGCGCCGATGAGGATGATGGCTTCGCGTTGGTCCTCCGGCAATTGCTCCAGGGCGCCGCGAAAATCCTTCAGGTCGAGCTGGCCGTGCTGGGCCGGATGAACGGCAAGCCTGGCCGTCATGATACCGTCGCTGTCCTGCACTTCGCGCCCGCGCTTGCGCATCTGCGAATAGAACTCGTTGCGCAGGATGGTGAAAAGCCAGGCCTTGAGATTGGTGCCGGGCTGGAAGCTCTCATGCTTGTCCCAGGCCTTGACGAGCGTTTCCTGGACGAGGTCGTCGGCTTTGTCGGCATTTTGCGTCAGCGACACGGCGAACGCGCGCAGACTTGGGATTGCCCCAAGCAGATCGGTCTTGAAGCCTTGTGAGACCGCGGCCATGCCTCAGTCCTTCTTCTGTGCGGGTTCAGCCCGTTCCAGCTGGCTAAGCAACTGGGAAAAGCGATCCGGCACATCGTCGGAGACCAGCGCGTCGTAATATTGTTTGAGTTTGCGTCCGATTTCGGAGTTCGGCCCAAGAGCATCACCAGAACCGTTCCGGCGCCTGCTCTCGGCGCCAGCCAGAATATCTTTCGTCATATCCTTCATTTTGCCCTTGTATTCCCAGCGCTCAAACCGCTCTTATCATACTCAACACAACGCAAGCGGCGCCCTCGTCTGGTTGCCCATCCCGACCCCAAACGCCCCTCCCCGGTATTTGTTCCGTCGAGGCGGAACTTTTTCTAAAAATCCGCGTTATCGTCAGGGCTTGCAGTCAGCTTGACCTGCTACGCATTCACGTCATTCTGAGGGAGACGTCTTACCATGAGCTTATCCGCCACCATCGCACCACATCTGCCCTTCCTGCGCCGCTTCTCGCGGGCTGTTTCCGGGTCGCAAGAGAGTGGTGATGCGCTGGTAGCCGCGATGCTCGAGGCCATCATCGCCGATATCGAGATATTTCCCGAAGCATCGAGCGACCGCATCGCGCTGTACAAGGTTTTCGCCAAGCTGTTCACATCGGTCGCCATCCGCGTTCCACAGGAGCAGGCGCAATCGGCGTGGGAACAGCGCACCGCCGCCAATCTGAATGCGATCGCGCCGCGGCCCCGTCAGGCCTTCCTCCTCGTGGCTGTCGAAGGCTTCAGCGAGGACGAAGCGGCTGAGATCCTCGACGTCGGCGACCAGGAGTTTTCAGAGCTGCTTGCCCAGGCGAGCAACGAGATATCCCGCCAGGTGGCAACCGACGTTCTGATCATCGAGGATGAACCGCTGATCGCCATGGATATCGAAGAAATGGTCGAGAGCCTCGGGCACCGGGTCGTTGGAACGGCGCGCACCCATGCCGAGGCCGTGATGATGTTCGGCAAGACACGGCCGAAGATGGTGCTGGCCGACATCCAGCTTGCCGACGGCAGTTCCGGCATCGAGGCCGTGAACGAGATCCTGTCATCGACGTCGGTGCCGGTCATCTTCATCACCGCCTTCCCCGAGCGCCTGTTGACTGGTGAACGACCGGAACCAGCCTTCCTGGTCACCAAGCCGTTCAATCCCGACATGGTCAAGGCGCTGATCAGCCAGGCACTGTTTTTTGACCGGCAGGCGAAAGCAGCCGCATAGTCGCGAATTGAGGAGTGGAGGAATTGAGGATTGAAGGCGATAGCCTCGCTCGCCGATTTCTCCAGATCATCAAAATCGTCAATTCATCAACTCAATTCTTCAATTCTTCACTTCGGGCCGCCTGATCCACGCATCGGGCGGTGAGGGCGAATTTCCTGCGCGTCCGGCTGCCGAACGAATTGCAAGCTCGGTCTTTTTCGGCAAAGGGTGGGAACAAACCGCAACCACCCACGTTTTTATCGCATCATTCGAAGGAGATGCATCATGCTTTACTGGGCGCTCGTATTTCTCGTCGTTGCGATCATCGCCGGCGCGCTTGGTTTCGGCGGCATCGCCGGTACATCTGCCGGCATAGCGCAGATATTGTTTTTCATCTTCCTCGCTTTCCTGGTCATTTCGCTTCTTGCGGGCCTGTTCAAAAGGGCTTCGTAAAGACGGACGGCCGAACACTGGAAGCCGCACCCCTCAAACGGTTTCCAGCCACCGCCGGGCGGTGTCCTTCAAAGGACGCCGTCCGGCGGACCGTTTTTTGGCGGCGGGTTCGGGAAACCTCTTTGGAACCCATTCACCGGTGAGCCGTTCAGCCTGAATTGGGTGGACAGTTTGGCCGATGGGTTCCAGGACCGGAAACAGGAAGGACGACGTGCAAAGCGATGAAGTCATCGCCCTCCATCCTGCCGAAAGCGGCATGCAGCTCGGCCGCGCCCTTCTTCACGCGTTGCACAATGCCGGCATTTCCGTTCTCTACCAGGATCGCGAGATGAAAACCGTATGGGCGCGCAACATGCGTGCGCCCTGGGTTTCGGACACCGCCGACAGCATCGGTATTTTGCCGGAGGCGCAGGCCGACCGCATCGGCGCGGCCAAGCGCGACGTCATTGCATCCGGCAACCCCCAACGTCTCGAGATCAGCGTTCCCGTCGAGGATGGCAGCCGCTGGTTTGAGGTCTGGATCGATGCCGACCACGGCGACGGCGGCACGGTGCAAGGCGTCGTCACCACGATGGTCGAGACGACCGAGCAGAAGCGCCGTGAGCAGACCCTGACGACGCTGTTGCGGGAGGTGAGCCATCGCTCGAAAAACCTGCTGGCGATCATCCAGAGCATAGCCACCCAGACCGGTCGCTACTCCGACAGCATCGGCGATTTCCTGACACGTTTTCGCGGCCGGCTGCAATCGCTGGCTTCGTCCCAGGATCTCGTGACCTCTTCCAACTGGCGGGGCGCCGCACTTCGCGAACTCGTATCGGGCCAAGTGGGCCGCTACGGCGGCGATCCGGTTCGCAGCCTGAGGTTTCAGGGGGCCAACCCCTATCTCAATCCCAACGCTGCCCTGCATATCGGCCTTGCGATGCATGAACTCGCCGTCAATTCGGTGAGCTATGGCGCCCTGTCGCGGCCCGATGGATTCGTCAATGTTACAGCCAACCTGACCGCCGCCGACACGGGAACCTCCCTGTCGCTGACATGGGCCGAGGCAATCGGAGCCAGTGATGTCAGGCGTAGCGAGAAGCGCTTCGGCAGCGTCGCACTCGAACGGGTCGTGCCGGCGTCACTGAACGGAACGGCGACGCTCGAAATCGCGGCTGGCCGTCTCGAGTACCGCCTTGTCGTTCCACACGGCAATTTCGAGACGGATTGAGCGACCCGAGCTTTCTTAACCAGCTGTTCACCATAAAAGCAGATGCTGTTTTTCCCAGATACCGCTGGAACCTGTTGCATCACCGAACATTTCCGCAGCAGGATTTGCAGCATGGTGCGGGAGGGAATGCCTTGACGGTTGCCGATATGAACAGACTGGAGCAGGCCGCCCGGATTTCCATGGGCGAGTTTGAGGACTCCGAGTCATCCGCGCCACCGCTGGCCCCTGTCCCCAACGGAGCCTTGCGCCTTGTTGCGTTGGCCTTGGTGGCGGTGATCGTGGTGGTCGCCCTGTACCAGCTGGTCTATTGAGGCCAGCTCGTTTCGGCCGGCGACAGAATCAATTGTCGCCGTCTTATTTCCCTGCCAGCGCGCCAGGAACTTTGGCTGATGTAGACCGTTACTATGGCGAGAGGACTTTCCCGCCATGGAACATATCGCTGCATTGCTGCTGGTCATCGGTTGCTCGAACACGATGGCCGACTGCCGTGAACTCCAGGTGCCCGTCAGCATTTTCGCGACCGCCGAGCAATGTGTGGCCGAGCGCCCATTCGTCTTGGGCGACGTGCAAGGGCAGGCTGATCACATCGTCGCCAAATGTCTTGCCGTCGATCCGGTGCTTGAAGACGACTATGATCAGATCGTCTGGAACGTGCGCGCCGATGGTACGCTTGACGCTTCATTGGCAATTTCCAGCCTGGTAATGGCGTCGAACGCGGCAGGCCCAGAAAAAGACTATCTTCACCAACAATAGATTGCAGCAGCAAAGGCCGTCATTTCATGCTAAATGGCAGCTGGAGCTTTACCAAGTGAGGACAAAAAGTGAGGAGTGACTCTATGCGGAAGATGATTATTGCCCTGGTTGCGGTGGTTGCCGTCAGCGGCTGCACCTCGACCGAACAGGACGTGGTTGGCGGCGGCTTGATCGGCGCCGGTGTCGGCGGCTTGGTCGGCGGCGGCAAGGGCGCGCTGATCGGCGCGGCCGTTGGCGCCGGTTCCGGCCTGCTGGTGCGCAATCTGCGCAACGGCTATTGCCAATATCGCGATCATCGCGGCCGGATCTACACGGCTCGCTGCAACTAATTCGGCGATAATCGAAACGTCGATCCGGAGGCTGGTCTGCTGGCCTTCGGATTTTTCATGTCCGGACGCTTGATCCTTTTCGGGAGAAGGTCGCGCTCAATTGGCGAGTGGAATTTTGATTTCCACGTTCAGCCCATTGGCCTGGTAGTCGCGCTTGATCGTACCGCGTAATTCGCGCGTCACGTTGAGATCGATCAGCTTGGTGCCGAAGCCGGTTTCGGCGGGAGCTTCGAGTTTCTTCTGCCCGTTTTCGCGCCAGTTGAGGGCCAGCGTCCTGTCGCGCCCACGCCCCTCCAGAGACCAATCCACTTTCAGTGCCCCCACGGAATTGCCGGCTTCGCCGTATTTCAGCGCATTCGTCGCCAGTTCGTGGAAGGTCAGGCCGAGCGCTTGCGTCGTGGTTTCGTCAAGCAGCACTTGCGGCCCTGACAGCAGCCCCTCGGGCAACTCCTTGCCGAACACCTGGCCGAGTTCGATGCGCAAGAGATCGCCAAGATCGGCCTTCTGCCAGCGAGAGCGCGTCAGCATGTCCTGGGACGCTGCCATCGCCTGCAGCCTGGCCGAGAAAGATGCGGAAAACTCGTTGACGTCGGTAGCCCGCGATGCCGTCTGGCGCGCGATCGCCAGCACCCTGGTGATCGAATTCTTGATGCGATGCTTCATCTCCTGCAGCATCAGGTCTTTTTCGATCAGGCTCTTTTCCGTGGTTTCGTGCAACCGCGACGCTGCCTCATAGGCCCGCTCCTGATATCGCGCCACCAGCGCGATGGCGCCCGCCAACAGCAGGCCGAATAGCCCCAGCATCACCGGAATGGCGCGCGACGACGGCTGCGAGAAGGCGCTTGTCGGCCGGAACAGGACAGTCCATGGCCGTCCGGCGACGATGATCTTTCGGGTGACCAGCAGCCTGTCCCCGAAAGTCGAAGCCGGCGGCGTCTCCGACCGGAACAGCAGATTGTCGCCGCTCACGGCACCATCGCCGTCATAGATTTCGGTGTTGACCGGCAGTAGCGGCGACCGGCTGAGCGCGGTCTGGAACAGATCGCGAGCCCGGAAGGCCGCATAGAGAAAACCTGATGTCGAGGATCTCGAAGCATTGATGACGTCGGGAGCGGTTTCGACATTGAGCCGCACGAAAACGAAGAAGCCGGTGAACGTCTGCGAGGCGCCCGTGTCCTGGCCCAGTTGCACCAACCCGCTGGCGTGCTGCTGGTCGTCGGACATCGCCTTTTCGATCGCCACACGCCGCATCGGTTCGCTGAACATGTCGTAGCCGATGG
>NZ_RZPH01000038.1:0-2482 GCF_004022825.1 Mesorhizobium sp. M7A.F.Ca.CA.004.04.2.1 | reverse complement strand
CGATAGGGGTACGCCAGGGTTGCGTGGTATCCGGGTAGATTGGATGACTGACGCCATAATCGTGCAGCATATCGCGTTCGACCGTCGCCTTGTCGCCCGTCTTTGCCAGCCTGAGGAAACCGATGCCGCGCAAGCCGGCGAAATTCTTGTCGACATCGAGCGCGTTGAAGAACGCCTTGAACTCATTGCGAGAAATATCGCCATTGCGGGCGTCGAACAGGGCCTGCGTCGAGCGCAGCAGCGACAGATGCAGGTCGATGCGGCTCTCGATCCGGTTGAGCGCGTCGTCGGCAGTCGCCTCGAACTTGATGCGCGCGGCTTCCTGTGTGGCGAAATAGGCGAAACCTGCCATCACCATGCTGATTAGTGCGACGGCGATAAAGGCGATGATCGGGAAAAGCTTCTTCAACGGATCGTGCGGTCCCTGAGCGATATCGGACCTTTATGGGCAAGTCGCCGTGCCAACACAATGCCACGGCCAAGCCATCCTTACGGCTGGCATATCACGTGTCCGGCAACGGCGAGCTGGCTTGATCTCAGGCTGCGATCTTCAGCGCACCCGGTCCTGGAATGGCGCCCGGCGGGCATTTGCCAAGAATGATCATCCCCAGCACCTCGTCCTGGGTGACATCGGTGGTGCGGGCGGTGCCAACGACCTGACCGTTCTTCATGACGCAGACCCGGTCGGCAAGCTCGAACACATCGTGGATGTCGTGGCTGATCAGGAAGATGCCGATGCCATCGGACTTGAGCTGCTTGACCAGTTCGCCGACCTGCGCCGTTTCCTGCGGACCAAGCGCCGCCGTCGGCTCGTCCATGATCAGGATGCGGGCGTTGAACAGGATCGCACGCGCGATCGCCACCGATTGCCGCTGGCCGCCCGACAGCTTGATCACCGGCTCCTTGAAGCGCTGGAAGCGGGGATTGAGCCGGCCCATCACCTTGCGCGCCTCGGCCTCCATGGCAACGTCGTCGAGCGTACCCCAGGCGGTCATCAGCTCGCGGCCGAGGAACAGATTGGCGGCGGCGTCGACATTGTCGGCCAACGCCAGCGTCTGGTAGATCGTCTCGATGCCGTATTTCTTGGCGTCGCGTGGATTGGAGATCGATGCCTCCTCGCCGTTGACGAAGATCTGGCCCGAATCGCGCTTGTAGGCGCCGGACAGGATCTTGATCAATGTCGACTTGCCGGCGCCATTGTGGCCGAGCAGCGCCACGACCTCGCCGGGGAAAAGATCGATCGAGGCGTCGTCGACGGCGCGGATGCCGCCAAACGCGATCGAGATGTTCCTCATGTCGATCAGCGCGGTGGCTGCAGGAGCAGTCTTGTCATTCATGGCATGCCCTCCTAGACGCGCTTGCGATAGACGGTGTCGAGCCACACGGCGATGACCAGTACGGCCCCGACGACGATGCTCTGCAGCGGCGAGTCGACGCCGAGCAGCACCATGCCGGACTGCAGCGACTGCATCAGCAGGGCGCCCAGCATGGCGCCGATGATCGTTCCCGATCCGCCGGCAAGCGACGTGCCGCCGATCACGGCGGCTGCAATGACGAGCAGTTCGTCGAGCGTTCCAAGCACGTTGGTGGCCGAATTCTGCCGGGCCGAGGAGATCGCCGCGGCAATCGTGGCCAGCACGCCCATGATCATGAACACCTTCATGGTGATCCATCGCGTGTTGATGCCGGCGAGATTGGCCGCCTCGGGATTGCCGCCGATGGCGAACACATAGCGGCCGAAACGGGTGCGGTTGGTGATGAAGGTCATGACCAGCCCGACGGCGACAGCCATCAGCACCGGTATCGCGATACCGTGGGCGATGAACAGGCCGCCTTCGGGAACGGTGATGTTGTTGGCGGCCGCATATCTGTTCACGATGCCGATCGGCCAGGGGTAGGAGTTGGCGAGCCAGACCGCACCCATGATGGCGCCGCAGGTGACGACTCCAAGCAGCGCCTCGGCCCAGATCGGACGTAGCGGAAACCGGAAACGCTTGCGCTGCACCCGCCCGTTGAACAGCCCAAACACCACGGCGAGGCAGGCGACGATCCCAACGACCCAGCTCCAGGTCGCGCCGATCGATCCCGCCGGCCCACCGCCCATCAGCTGAAAAGTGGCGTTAAGCGGCGCCACGGTCTGGCCTGAAGTGACCCACCAGGCGGCACCGCGCCAGACCAGCAGGCCGCCCAGCGTCACGATAAAGGCGGGCACTTCGAGATAGGCGATGACGAAGCCTTGAAAAGCGCCGATCAACAGGCCGAGCGCCAGGCCGATGACCAGTGCCAGGACCCAGATCCACGGGTTGCCGAGTTCGAGCCCGACAAAGCGCACCAGGAAATGCACCTGGGCAAATCCCATCACCATGCCGATCAGGCCCTCGGCGGAACCGACCGACAGGTCGATGTTGCGCATGACGATGACCAGCACCATGCCGCAGGCCATGATGGCAACCGCGGATGTCTGCACCGACAGGTTCCACAG
>NZ_RZPH01000389.1:0-5177 GCF_004022825.1 Mesorhizobium sp. M7A.F.Ca.CA.004.04.2.1 | reverse complement strand
TGCGCCAGCTACAGGGGCCTGCCGGTGGTGCTGCTCGTCATGGGCGTGCTGATCTCGCTGTTCGTCTTCGTCACCAAGCGCATGACCATCGGCCGCCGTATCTATGCCATGGGCGGCAATTCCAAGGCCGCGCAGCTTTCAGGCATCAACACCGAGCGGCTGACGCTGATGGTGTTCATCAATATGGGCGTGCTGTCGGCGCTCGGCGGCCTGATCATCGCGGCGCGACTGGGACAGGCGGTGCCGGCCGCGGGCCTCGGCAGCGAGCTCGACGTCATCGCCGCCGTCTTCATCGGCGGCGCCTCGGCGATGGGCGGCGTCGGTCAGGTCATCGGCGCGGTGGTCGGCGGCTTCATCATGGGCGTGATGAACAACGGCATGTCGATTATGGGCGTCAATGTCGACTGGCAGCAGGTGGTCAAAGGCCTGGTGCTGCTCGGTGCCGTGATCTTCGACGTCTACAACAAGAACAAGGCTTGAACGGGCTTAAGAGCAATTCCAGGAAAATGTGAAACGGTTTTCCGCCTGGAATTGCGCCAAGACAATGAGTTAGAGCGGTTCGCCGTTTCCGTGAAACGGTGAACTGCTCTAGGCGAGGCAAGCAGGAGGCATACGATCGCGGCGCTGCCGGCAACCCGCCGGTAACAGAAGTCCCTGAGGGACCAGGCCCGCGAGCGCAATCCGAACTGAGAATTTAAACCGTGGCATGGACGAGGTCCCGGCCGCGCTGAGTAAGGTCTGCCGTTTTGGCAGTCCTGCCAAGGCAAATGAGAGAGGATTCATCATGCTGATCTCCCAGATCCTCGACGACGCCGAGACCATCCGCGTCGTCGCCCGCAATGGCGGCAAGACCCGGATCATCAATGGCGCCCGCAGCGTCTATTCGCTGGCGATGGAGGCCGCCCGCACCGGCGTCGGCCTCGTCGCGCTGATCGAACGCAAGGGGCTTGGCGAGACGGTCGATCTCGAGGCCGCTTACAAGAAGGGGCGGCTGCTGTCGCCGATCAATCACCCTGATCCGGCGCATCTGCACCTGACCGGCACCGGGCTGACGCATCTCGGCTCCGCCGCGACGCGCGATTCCATGCACAAGAAGCTGAGCGCCGACGGCGAGGAGCAGCTCACCGATTCCATGAAGATGTTTCGCATGGGGCTGGAGGGCGGCAAGCCGGCGAATGGCCAGATCGGCGTGCAGCCGGAATGGTTCTACAAAGGCAACGGCACGATGGCGGTGGCGCCAGGTGCCGCACTTCTGTCACCGGCCTTTGCCAAGGACGCCGGCGAAGAGCCCGAGGTGGCCGGCATCTATGTCATCGGCGACGACGGCGCACCTTTCCGCGTCGGCTTCACGCTGTCGAACGAGTTTTCCGACCACGTCACCGAGCGCGTGAACTATCTGTTCCTCGCCCATTCCAAGCTGCGCAACGCCTCGTTCGGTCCGGAAATCCTGATCGGCGACCTGCCGCCCGATATCCGCGGCACCTCGCGCATCGTGCGTGACAGCGAGGTGCTGTGGGAAAAGCCGTTCCTGTCCGGCGAAGCGAACATGTCGCACACCATCGCCAATCTCGAACATCACCATTTCAAATACGCGGCCTTCCGCCAGCCGGGCGACGTGCATGTGCATATGTTCGGCACGGCCACGCTCTCTTTCGCCGACGGCATCAGGACCGAGGCCGGCGATGTGTTCGAGATCGAGGCCGGGGACTTCGGCCTGCCGCTGCGCAATCCGCTGGAGATCGAAAAGCCGGTGAAGGTGGCTGTGAAGGCGCTTTGAGGTAGCGCCTTTTTCCTTCTCCCCTTGTGGGAGAAGGTGGATCGGCGCGTTAGCGCCGAGACGGATGAGGGGTGTTCCAGCGAAATAAGACGTTTGCGTTCCCTGGAACACCCCTCATCCGCCGCCTTCGGCGACACCTTCTCCCACAAGGGGAGAAGGGAAGAAGCGCCCAGCCTCAATAAATATCGAAGTCGAAATACTTGGCCTGGATCTTCTTGTAGGTGCCGTCGGCAACGATCGCATCGATGGCCGCGTTGAGCTTGTCGCGCAGGGCCGTGTCTTCCAGGCGCACGGCAATGCCGGCTTGCGTTTCGGTGCCCTTGACGTCGCCGACCAGCTTGCAGCAGCCGTCGCTTGCCTTCTTCAGCCAGTCCATCAGCACGAACTTGTCCGAGATCACGGCGTCAAGACGACCGTTGGTCAGGTCGGTGATCGCCTCTTCCTGGGTCGGATAGAGCTTTGCCTCCGCGCCTGCCTTGCCATACTCATTCTGGGCATAGTCGGCCTGCGTGGTCGAAGCCTGGGCGCCGACCGTCTTGCCGGCCAGTGCCGGTGGTTCGGTCGAGGTGAGATCGCTGTCCTTCGGCGCCACCAGAGCCAGCGGTGTCGTATAATATTTGTTGGTGAAGGCGACCTGCTTCTTGCGCTCCTCGGTGATGCTCATCGAGGCGATGATGGCGTCGAATTTCTTCGCCTGCAAGGCGGGAATGATGCCGTCCCAGTCCTGCGTGACGATCTCGCACTCGACCTTCATCTGCGCGCATAGTGCATTGGCGATGTCGATGTCGAAGCCTTCGACCTTGCCGTCAGCGGTAATGGTGTTGAACGGCGGATAGGCGCCCTCCGTGCCGATCTTGATTTTTTCAGCTGCCTGCGCCGACAAAGAGCCGGCAGCCATCACCAGCATGGCAGCGCCCGCTGCCGATACGATCCATTTTGAAATCTGCATTTTCTTGGTTCCCCTTGAACGCCGGCATCTTGACGGGCGGCAAGGCAGCCAAGCATGGCGCGCCGGTACAGGCAAGTATTTTGCCTTGGGGCAATGAGGTCAGCGCGCGGCGCGGAAATGCTTGGACAGCTTCAGGCCCTGCGCCTGGTAGTTGGAGCCGAGATCGGTGCCGTAGAGGGCCTGCGGCCGCTTCAGCATGTGTTCGTAGACCAGCCGGCCGACGATCTGGCCATGGTCGAGAATGAACGGCACTTCGTGGCTGCGCACTTCCAGCACCGCCCGGCTGCCGGTGCCGCCGGACGCGGAATGGCCAAAGCCCGGATCGAAGAAGCCGGCATAGTGGACGCGGAACTCTCCGACCAGCGGATCGAAGGGCGTCATCTCGGCGGCGTAGAGCGGCGGTACGTGCACCGCCTCCTGGCTGACGAGGATGTAGAACTCGTCGGGGTCGAGCACCAGTTCGCCGGCGCCGCTCTTGTGGATCGGCTCCCAGAAGTCGACGACTTCCTGCGCCGCGCGCTTGTCGACATCGACGAGGCCGGTGTGATGCTTGCCGCGATAGCCGACCAGCCCGTTCTGATCGCCGTTGAGGTCGATCGACAGCGCGATGCCGCCGCCGGAAATGTTCGGCGGCTCGGTGGCGACCAGCGTCTGCGCGCGATGCAACTCGTGCAGCTCGGCTTCCGAGAGCAGCGCATTGCCGGTGCGGAAGCGGATTTGCGACAGGCGTGAGCCGGTGCGCACGACGATCGGGAAGGTGCGGGGGCTGACTTCCAGAAACAGCGGGCCGTGATAGCCGGCAGCGATCTTGTCGAACTCGTGGCCGCGATCGGTCATGACCCGGGTGAAGATGTCGAGCCGCCCGGTCGAGCTCTTCGGATTGGCCGAGGCCGAAATATCAGCCGGCAATGCCAGGCTTTCAAGCAAGGGCACGATATAGACGCAGCCGGTCTCCAGCACCGCGCCCTCGGCAAGACTGATCTCGTGCAGCTGCAGCCGGTCGAGCTTTTCCGAGACCTTGTGGTTGGGGCCGGGCAGGAAGGAGGCCCGCACCCGCCAGGCCTTGTCGCCGAGCCTGAGGTCGAGACTGGCCGGCTGGATCTGGTCGGCGTCGAGCGCACGCGCCGACTTCAGCGCGCCGGACTGGAACAGCGCCGATATGTCCTGATCGGGAAGAATGCCTGTCTGCCGCAAGGCTCCGCTCCTAGGTCAGACGTTTTTCTTGTCGCAGGTTCTGGTCGCAAAACCGTGGAACACTTTTGCGGAACCTGCTTGGTACAAACCTCTTAATGAAGCCGGCAATTGACGCAAGCGTGGCGCGGGTCTAAAGGGTCGTTATCCCGTGGTGATTTGGCCGGTCGGCTTGCAGCCACGTTAAACAAGTCGCTAAAGGACCGTCGGGCCGCAAGGCCGTATGGACCGGTTGCGACTTTCGCGGCCGGTTTTTTTGTGTCTGGAAGAAAAGCGATGAGCACCAAGAAGCACAACTGGAAGCCTCAGACGGCACTCGTGCACAGCGGAACGCTGCGTTCCGGTTTCGGCGAAACGTCGGAAGCGATCTACCTCACCCAGGGCTATGTCTACGAAACGGCGCAGGCCGCCGAAGCCCGTTTCAAGGGTGAGGAACCGGGCTTCATCTATTCGCGCTACGCCAATCCGACCGTCGACATGTTCGAAAAACGCATGTGCGCCCTGGAAGGCGCCGAAGACGCGCGCGCCACCGCGTCGGGCATGGCGGCGGTGACGGCCGCCCTTCTGTGCAGCGCCAAGGCCGGCGACCATATCGTGGCGGCACGTGCGCTGTTCGGCTCCTGCCGCTGGGTGGTCGAGACGCTGGCGCCGAGATACGGCATCGAGGCGACGCTGGTCGACGGCACCGACATCGCCAACTGGGAAAAGGCGGTCAAGCCGAACACCAAGCTGTTCTTCCTGGAAAGCCCGACCAATCCGACGCTGGAAGTGGTCGATATCGCCGCTGTCGCTTCGCTTGCCAATTCGATCGGCGCAAGGCTGATCGTCGACAATGTCTTCGCCACGCCCCTGCAGCAGAAGCCCTTGCAGCTCGGCGCCCATATCGTCGTCTATTCGGCGACCAAGCACATAGACGGCCAGGGGCGCTGTCTCGGCGGCGTCATCCTGTCGGACAAGAAGTGGATCGACGAGAACCTGCACGACTATTTCCGCCATACTGGCCCAAGCCTGTCACCCTTCAACGCCTGGACGCTGCTGAAAGGCCTGGAAACGCTGCCGCTGCGCGTGCGCCAGCAGACGGAAAGTGCCGGCCGGATCGCGGATTTCCTGGCCGAGCGGCCGGAAATCGCCCGCGTCATCTATCCCGGCCGCGCCGACCATCCGCAGGCCGACATCGTCAAGAAGCAGATGTCGGGCGGCTCGACACTGATCTGTCTCGACGTCAAGGGCGGCAAGCAGGCGGCCTTCGCCTTGCAGAAC
>NZ_RZPH01000388.1:0-5182 GCF_004022825.1 Mesorhizobium sp. M7A.F.Ca.CA.004.04.2.1 | reverse complement strand
GGCGAGTCTTTCCTCGGGCGCGGCTTTTAAGACCCGCCGATGGATCCAGCCTCGTTACGGCTGGCGGGGTTCCTGGTGGCGGCGTTCGCCTGCCTGCTTGGTGCAGGGCTGTTTTGGGCCGGCCTCTTGCCGGACCGGTCGGGCCAAGCAGCGGGCGCGCCGCTGTTTGGTCGCGCGGCGGAGATGCAGGACGTTGGCACGCCCGGCCTGCGCAGAGTCTTTCTCGTCCTGCCATTGGTCGTGGTCGCCGCACTGGCCGCCGACCGGTTCGGCCCTTGGCATGAAGGCGGCGACATAGCCAGCGAGCCCGTCGAACCGAAGGCCGACGAACCCAATCCTGGCGAGCCGAAGGCCAACGAACCCAAGGGGCAGGATGTCGCCAGCGCGCCGCCGGCCTCAGAGCCGGCAGCCCCACCGCCTGCACCAGCAGAAGCTGCTTCGCCGCCGGAGGCCGCCGATCCGCCTGCGGCACCGGTCCCACTGACGCCGCCGGCGCTGGTGCAACCGACCCCGCCAACGCTAGTGCCGCCGACCGCGCCCGCGCCTCCGGCGCCGCCGGAGGTCGCGGTCATTCCGCCGCCCATCGTGGCGCCATTGCCGCCGGCTCCGCCGCCGCTACCGACGCAGCCCGAGGGCCACCGCGACTCGGTCGTCTGGCTGGCGGTGGCGCCCGACGGGCACTCGATCATGAGCGCCAGCACCGATCACACGATCAAGCTGTGGGACATCGCCGCCAAGCAGCTGATCCGCACTCTCGGCGTGCACAAGGATATGGCCCGCACGGCGCTGTTCATGCCCGACGGCGTCAGCGCGCTGACGGCCGGCGACGACGGCGAGATCGTGCAGCGCAAACTTTCCGACGGCGCGGTGCTGCATGTCTTCTCCTCGGGCGGCAATGGCGGCGTCAGAAAGCTGGCGATCAGCCCGGACGGCAAACATGCCATCAGCGGGCACGACACGGGCAATGTCATCGTCTGGGATCTCAAGAAGGGCGCTGTGCTGCACGCCATGAGCGGGAACGGCTGGTCGGTCAGCGCCGTCGCCGTCTCGCCCGATGGCAGGCAAGCCCTCAGCGGCAGCATAGACGGCACACTGAAACTTTGGGACATCGAAAGCGGCAAGCAATTACGAAGTTGGCACGGGCATGAGCGAGGCACATATGGCGCCGCGTTCACCGCCGACGGGCATCATCTGGTCACCGGCAGTGGCGATTACACGATCAAGCTCTGGGATCTAGACAGCGGCCGCGAAGCGCGCCGCTTTGAAGGCCACGAAGGCACCGTCTACTCATTGGCGCTGTCGGCCGACGGCCAGCGCCTGGTCTCCGGCTCGCTCGACGGCACGGCGCGGCTGTGGGACATGGACACCGGCAACCAGATCGCGATGTTCGATAGCCGGACCGGCCCGATCTACGCGGTGGCCTTCACCGCCGATGGCACGGTGGTGACCGGCGGCAACGACCGCACCATCAGGGATTGGCCGGCCGCCGGCGGCGACAGCGTCGTGCTGTTTGCCGGCGCGCCGGAGTGAACGGAACCTTGATCGCATTGTCCGCCGTGCTATGAAAAACCATGTCAGCTCCCAGCCTCCCGGACAACGCGCCGCTCATTGTCATCGATCTCCAGACCGGCATGTTCGACGGTGTGCACGAGCCGCCGATCCATGATGCGCGAGATATTGTCGAGCGCACCAAGGCGGTGATCGATTGGGCGCGGCGCGGCGGGCGCAAGGTCGCTTTTATCAGGCATGACGGACCCGATGGCGACCCGTTGGCACCGGATGAGCCGGGCTGGCCGGTTTGGCCCGCGCTCGGCCAGGCGGCGGACGAGCCGACCTTTGCCAAATCGGTGCGCGATGCATTCAGCAATCCCGCCTTCGGCGATTGGGTGGCCGGGCAAGGTGCGGGTGCTGTCGTGCTCTTGGGCGCACAGACCGATTTTTGCGTGGCCGCGACGGTCAAGGGCGCGGTCGCCAGAGGGCTCGGCGTGACCGTGGTGTCCGATGCGCACAGCACGCTGGACAATGCCAGCGAGAGTGCCGAACAGGTCATCACCAGGCACAATGGCGAATTCGCGGAGGCCGGTGTCAATCTGGTGACCACAAAGGCGCTTGTCGGCGGCTGAAGCCCGACCGTCGCCGCAGGCGGCATTATCAGGCAGGCCGGGTTGAGGACTTCGCGAGGGAAGGCAGCGCCAGGCGGCTGCCGTGGTCGACGCGGACGGGGGGGCGCATTGTTGGGATGGCTCGGGCGCCCGCGTCAACCAGGGCGGCTCGTACCGCCGCATTAGCAACATTGCACATCGCAGGTCGCTCGAAACTTCCGCGAAAGCGGAATAGGCCGGAGCAAAAGTGCGGATTCGGCTGAGACTTTCGGCGCGCTTTCCCGGTACGGGGAATCAAAAAGTCTGCTGGTTGTCGGCATGCCCCTCAAGGCGTCCGTCGCTCCTGCACCGGATCGGCGAGGAACGACGCCGCAATCAGGTCGTCGGCATCGATCCGGCCATGACGATCTTCCATGATGGCCGCGACCTTTTGAAAGGTTTTCATTTCGGCATCCGTCACCCGCGCATTGCGCATTCTGGCTTGGAGATCGGCCAGGCGAACGCCCAAAGCAGGGGATCTCACAGCTTTGCTTGTCATCTTCACTCGTCCTGTTTGGAACCTGACATGTGCGACCCGCCGCCATGGCTGGCGGCGGGTTTGGGACCGTTCGAAATTCAGTCGTAGACCTTGACGATCTTGCGGGTGCCCGGATCCACCAGGACTGTGCGGTTGTCGACGACCACGTAGCGGTATTGGACATCGGGGATCTCATGAAGCTCGACCGTTTCCGGCAACGCGCTACCAATATTCAGTTCCACACCGGGAACCTTGACCGAAGCGAGGGGCTGCTTCTTCACATACTCGCGGATGACCGTGTCCTGTTCAGGCTGAATGACGACGTCCTGAGCGGCAACGGCGCCGACTCCGGCCAACATCAATAGCGCCGCAGCGGCGCCCGTTAGGTGCATTTTCATACTGTTTCTCCTTGCGAGTCAGCATGACAAGATCGTCCAACGCTGACGAGCAACTGAACTTGAGCCAAATGAAAATGTTCCTCCGCTGGGGCTTCGGTCGGATGAGAAGTGCGACTTAAGTCCGGTCCGCGAGCGCATTGGTCTTACCGACGGGAACGGCTCTCTGTTCACGACTGTTTGTCTCCCGGATTCGGAGAAACAGATGGACAAAAGTGTTGGCCAAGCGCGCTGGTTGCTCGCACCGATTTTCGCGACGGCCGTCACCTTTCTGGTGATGGGAATAGTCCTTGGCTGACATGTCGTCGATCGGCGCAGCAACGTCCCTTCCTGCGCTGATAGGATTCGCAAGCCGCTTCGGCGGCTGGCGAATCCTCTATCTTCACCACGCGCGGGCCTGCTCATTCGGCAAGCGAGCGCTTCGTTCAGCTTATGCAACGTTGGGAGGTTTACTATGGATCGGCGATCCTTCTTGACAGCAATGTTTGGCATTGCCGGGGCAGCAGCCCTTGCAGGGGCAATTCGCCCGATCGAAGCAGTGGCCGGTGTTCCAGGCGCCGGAAACGGCATTCTCGATGAAATAGAGGCGTCACAAACAGAGGCCTTCGACGACGGTACACATGCGGAGGTGCAGCCGGTCGACCATCGACGCTGGGATCGGGACTGGGATCGGGACCGGGATCGGGACTGGGATCGGGGCTGGCGCCGGCGCCGGCACGGGCGGCGATGGAGACGGGTCTGCCGTAGTTATTGGCGGCATGGTCGCCGTCGCGTCCGGTGCTATCGCAGACGCGGGCCCTCGGTCATCCTTCGGTTTTAGCAGCTAGCCAGCACGTCTTAGCGGCTTGACCAGCGCGATCGGCTCGGCGTCCGCATTTTTCCGGCGGTTGCCGAGCAGAATGCCGTTTGCCGAGGCTGGAGCTCCACATGGCGAGGCGGCGCGAAGGTGAATCCGCACCAGACAGAAGCGAAGACGTCAAGATGACGGTGCACCGACGCATGCCATCCGTTGGCGAGAAATGGCCCGGCAGCCAGGTGCAAAGGGAGGCACGCCGGGCCAGCCGACTTCTGGCGGTCGCCGGCCATCCTTATATTCTATACGTCTAATATTAATGCAAGCGGCGCCAAAAGCCTCCGGTGGACAATACATCGCCCGAAGCCGTCCGCTCCACTGGACGAAGCCTGGAGGACCCGCGCGGCCGCAATCTCGCCATCGCCCGGCAATTGGTTCGGGCTCGTTCAGTTTGCCGCTTTGCTATCGTGTGTCGATCGAGCGGGCGGCGAAGGCAGGGCACGTTGATCCGCAGGCTGCTCGCTGAAGTAGAGCGAACTGCCGAGAACAACGAAGACGATGCCCACCGCCATCAATCCAACCATGAGCACGGCGATCGCCGTGCCTGGACCATGGCCTGTCTTGACGATGATGGATCGGTGGGGCATCGCGCCGTTCTCCGGATATGGCACACCAGGGGTGCCGAACCTTCGCGACAAACGACAAGCGCGGCCCGATGTTCCCTTGGCGGAGCTTCAATCGGTCAGGTCGGGCTTTTGCTTTTTCCTGTAGGACCAAGGTCTTATCTGTTGTGCGCAAAAGTCCAAGGGGCCTTGTTCAGTTCCGATAATGTCCCTTGGATGTTCCGCTATTTTAGGTAAATCTGATATAAAGCCTGGGGGGAAAACTTAGCCAGCCAAGCACATTTTCCCGCGAAACGGGCATGGAAAATGTGGCTTTGGCAAGTTCAACAACAGGCAGTCATGTCTCGGGCGACGAATGGCTCACGTCTCGTCGAATGGGCCCTCGCGGTTCTGATCGCGCGTGATCGCGGCTTCTTCCTCATCATCGGGAAGGGCGTCGTCGCTGTCCTGGTACGCGTTATCGTCGTCCTCGTCGGGCAGATCGCCGTCTTTTTCGATGCCGTAACGCATGTCGCCGTTTTCCGGCACGGACTCTGGCAGGATCTCGCCGCCCTTGATTGCATCCCAATCCTGCTGCTCGATGGTCGGCCCGTCCGCCTGCGGTGCGTCATCTTCGATATCGGCGTCTGGTTTGTTGCGCGGTGCCATGCTGGGCTCCTTTCCTTGAAAACTGGAGGCGAACTCGGGGTGACGGCGTTTGTTCCCGTGCTTGAAGTGCAGGCGTGCTTCTGGATTGCCGACAGCTGGCAGCC
>NZ_RZPH01000387.1:0-5182 GCF_004022825.1 Mesorhizobium sp. M7A.F.Ca.CA.004.04.2.1 | reverse complement strand
CCCAAGCACAAGAAGGCGAAGAAACGGCCCGCCTAGAGCATTTCACCGTTTCACGGAAACGGCGATCTGCTCTAACTCTTTGTTTTGACGCAATTCCCAAGGGAAAACGGCTTCACACTTTTCCTAGAATTGCTCTAGGACTTCGGCCGGAGGGAAGCGCTTGCCTGCAGGCCAGCCTTGATGGCAGCCCAGCTGGCCGATGCCGGCGTCGGGCGATGCTGCTTTGCGATGCGTTCCGTCAGCGATGAGCGCCAGTCCGCGTCTTCCGCCATCCTGCGGATCGCAGCGTACCAGCTGGCCTGGTCATTGGAATCGATCGCCGGCATCAGCCCGCCGCTCGCCTCGATCAGCGACGGCGCGGTCGAGACGATGACCGGAATGCCAAAATCGAGACATTCCGAGGCGCCATAGCCCCAGCCCTCGATATGCGAGGGAAAGACGCCGAAGGAAGCGCTGCGATAATATCGGATGAGCTCCTCATCGCTGATCGCTCCGGTGAACGTAACCCGCTCAAGCAATCTCGGATGGGCCTTGAGATAGGCGCGCAGCGGATCGATCATCCAGCCCCAGCGCCCGGCGCAGACGAGCCGCGGCAGCTTGACGCCCTCGTCGAGCGCCTGCTGCCATATCCGTGCCAGCAGGATGTGGTTCTTGCGCACCTCGATGGTCGAGCAATAGAGCACGAACGGCTCGTCGGCCTCGATGCGCGAAGTCTGGCCGATGCGCGAAGCCGTCTCGTACAGGATGGAAGGCATCGGAAACCGGTATACCACCGGCTGTGTGACGCCTGCCTGTTGCATATGGTCGGTCAGCGTCGCACCAACTTCGTCGGATGCACAAAATGCCGGCGCGCCGGAACGCACGAGGTGCTCGAGATATGACCCGTAGCGAGCCTCGCCAGGGCTCATACCAACCATGTCGGGGCGCAGTGTCGGGATGAGGTCGTGGCAAAGAAACGCAAGGCCACCGGCGCGCCCGGAAAGGGCGGCTCGATCGTCACCGGTCAGAATGTGATGGCTGATCAGGACAAAGCCGCGTTCGGTCTCGTTCGGTTGGCTTGGAACCTGACGCGGGGCCGACCGGATCCGCGCCCGCTGGTACAGACGATAGGCCCTGATCAGCAACCTCGTCGCCTGAATAGGCAATCCCTTTGCGGCCATGGGTCACCGTCTTGGCGAGATGGCGGTCGGCGTCGCGCTTGCCCCATGGCTGCTGCCTCACCGCTTCGAGGGCCTGCGACATCGCCGTACGTCTCCCAGGCCATCGTTTGAGGCGCCAGGGTGAAATCTCGCCCGTCGCGACATGGTCCTGCTCGAAAGGAGCGAGGGGGCGAAACCGGCCTTCCCACGGTCGGAACGCCACCACCTCCACGCTAGGGTCGGGATCGGCCAGGGCTGCGCTGACGAGAAAGCTTTCCACCCGCGGGATGCCGACAAGTCCCTGGCCGGACGGCCAGAACGTCAGGCCGGTGGCGTCGATGGCCAGCCTGGGAGGTCTTCTTTCCCCTCCATCTTCAATCACGGTTTTACTGTCAGGACTCTCGACTGTCATGTTCTGCTTCTGTCGAAGGCGGTTGCACTCGATGCCTTATGCTTCATTTGCCGCGAAGACGGTAGCCATGCTGGCCGTCTTGCCCATCGGCCCGGCCCTGTGCCACCTTCGGCCGGGACGTGGCGAGCGGGGGTGGCAAATGCGCGGCGAAGTACTTCACTATGACGAGATCCAGGGCTTCGGCTTCATATCCGGGGCCGACGGCAACCGTTACACCTTCACCCGCGAGAACCTGCGCCGGGAAACTGCTATGCGGAAGGGCGCGGCCGTCGAGTTCCAGCCGGGTGGCGGCCAGGCGCGCGACGTTTTTTCGATCACCGCTCCGACTGCCGCTCCCTCCGCCGCCAATCCCAGCGTCAAAGCCGCACCGGCCCAGGCCAGCGTTCCGTCCGCAGTGGTCCCGCCCGCTGCGCAGCATTTCGGTCGATCTTCCGAGATAGCCGAGCCCGGCGATCTCTGGGGCTATTTCTGGAGCGGCGTGACGCAGAACTATTTCAATTTCGCCGGACGCGCCCGCCGCAAGGAATATTGGGGCTACTGCCTGTTCTGGACGGTTTGCCTGCTGATCATCGGCGGCATCGGCCTGTACACCGATATGGATATGGGCGGTTTCGACAGTGATATTTCGGGCGCGATAACGGTCGGGTTGTGCGGCACGTTCCTGCTGGCGACAATTCTTCCCAGCCTCGGCATGATCGTGCGCCGGCTGCACGACATCGGCCTGTCAGGCTGGCTCTGCCTGCTGATCCTGATCCCGACCATCGGCAGCCTGATCATCCTGGTCTTCGCGCTGATCCCGACGCAGGCCCGGGAAAACCAGTGGGGGCCGGTGCCGGCGGGTGTCAGGATTTAGCCGCCACGTGTATTGCAATCACAAACAACCCTGGGTAGTATTTGCGCAACGCGGGGGAGAAACATGCGTGGCACGATATTCCACTACGATCAGGATCAGGACTACGGCTACATCGACGGAATCGACAGCAAGCGTTATATCTTTGCCCGTGACGATGTGAGCCATGAAGTGACCCTCGCCAGGGGCACCCTTGTCGAGTTTCAACCGGAGGACGGTACGGCGCACGATATAGTCGCCGTCACCCCGACAGCGCCATCGCCAAGCACGGGCCAGCCACGCCGTTCGGCCGAGAGCAGGCCCGCCTATTCCATGGGTCTGTGGGCTTACTTCTGGCGCGCGATAATTGCGGACTATAGCAATTTCAAAGGTCGCGCCCGCCGCAAGGAATTCTGGGCCTTCTGGCTATTCTACACCCTCGGGATATTGGCGCTTCTAGGCTTCGGAATACTCGTTGACCTGGCGTTCAATGGCTTCAAAACCAATGCGGACAGGACGCCGATGAGGGCCATAGGGCTCATACCCTTCCTTCTTTTCTTTTCGGGATTGATCCTGCCGTCGATTGCGCTCGTCGTGCGGCGTGTGCATGACGCGGGTCTGAGCGGCTGGTTTGCACTTCTGGGCGTCATAACTCCCATTGGCAGCATTGCCTTGCTGGTCTTCGGACTTCTGCCGTCCCAGGTGGGCGAAAACCCTTGGGGACCGGTGCCGGCAGGCGTCAGGATCTAGCCGCCTTCAGCGCTTCGCCTGAAAGCCTGAGAAAGACCTTCTGGCCGTGGCGCTCGGCGCCAAGCCGGTCGTAGAAGCGCAGCGCGCCCTCGTTCCAGTCCTCGGTGGTCAGGTCGATGCGGCCGATGCCTTCGCGCAGGCAATGATCGGCGAGAAAGCCGATCAGCGCCCGGCCGACGCCGGCGTTGCGAACCTTCTCGCATACGAACAGATCCTTGAGGAACAGCAGCCGCTCGAGATCGATACCGGGATGCGCGATCGCCACCGACGCCAGGCCGCTGACTTCGCCGTCGACGAAGGCGAGCGCGAAATGCGGATAGGCCGGGCTTTCCTCGCCAAGCCATTTGCGTGCAGCAGACAGGGCCCGGTCAGCATCGAGAGGCGGCTGCCGGTAATGCTCCGCCATCTCGCACAATATGGCCGCGAGTGCCGTCGCGTCCTCGATCGTCGCCCAGCGGACGTCGACCGTCACGGAATCAGCCCAGGAATTTGGCGATGATCGCGTCGCCCATCTGAACCGTACCGACCTCGGTCATGCCATCGGACATGATGTCTTTCGTCCGCAGGCCTTCGTCGAGCACGGCGGCGATCGCGCTTTCGACACGGTCGGCTTCATCGACCATGCCGAAGGAATAGCGCAGGCACATGGCGAAGGAAGCGATCATGGCGATCGGGTTGGCGATGCCCTTGCCGGCTATGTCGGGGGCTGAACCGTGCACCGGCTCGTAAAGCGCCTTGCGCTTCTTGGTCTTCACGTCAGGCGCGCCGAGCGAGGCCGACGGCAGCATGCCGATCGAGCCGGTCAGCATGGCGGCAATGTCGGACAGCATGTCGCCGAACAGATTGTCGGTGACAATGACGTCGAACTGTTTTGGCCAGCGCACCAGCTGCATGCCGCCGGCATCGGCCAGCATGTGGTCGAGCTTGACGTCGGAATAGCGCGCCTTGTGGGTCTGGGTGACGACCTCGTTCCACAACACGCCCGACTTCATCACATTGCGCTTTTCCATCGAAGTGACACGGTTCTTGCGCGTGCGTGCCAGTTCGAAAGCGACGCCCGAAATGCGCTCGATCTCGAACGTGTCGTAGACCTGCGTGTCGATGCCGCGCTTCTGGCCGTTGCCGAGATCGATGATCTGCTTGGGCTCGCCGAAATAGACGCCGCCGGTCAGCTCGCGCACGATCAATATGTCGAGGCCTTCGACCACCTCCTGCTTGAGCGAGGAGGACGCCGCCAGCGCCGGATAGCAGATGGCCGGGCGAAGGTTGGCAAACAGCTCCATGTCCTTGCGCAGGCGCAGCAGGCCGGCCTCAGGGCGCACCTCGTAGGGCACCGCATCCCATTTGGGACCGCCGACGGCGCCGAACAGCACCGCGTCGGCCGCCATCGCCTTTTCCATGTCGGCATCGGAGATCGCCGCGCCATGCGCGTCATAGGCGCAGCCGCCGACCAGCCCCTCATCGGTGGCAAAACCGCTGCCGAGCTTGTCGTTCATGACCGCGATCAGTTTCTTGACCTCGGCCATGGCCTCGGGACCGATGCCGTCACCGGGGAGCAGGAAAAGATGCTTCGTTGCCATGGAGGAACCGTCCTGGAAAGAATTTGAACCGCGGCCTTGCTAAACGCCAAGCCGGTTGTGCGCAAGGAGTAACGCAGCGATCAAGAACAACCTCGTTCGTTTGCGATCCTTCGCGCTCCCCTCTGCCCCGCCAGCCTCCCGCAAATTGCAGCGCCTTGCCTTCACCGATGCGAGAGAATGTTGACCAGCCGGCCGAACGGATCGCGGACATAGAAGCGGCGCACGCCCCAGGGCTCGTCGGCCGGTCCGTATTCGATGGCGAAGCCCGCCGCTTTCATGGCATCGAGCGCCGCATCGACATCATCGACCTCGATCGAAAGATCCGGCACCGGCGTTTCGGAGCCGCCTTGCGCCATGAAACTGACCTGGACATCCATCTTTGCTTGCGAGCCGTAGGTGGCGATCCAGCCAAGGTCCATAAGCACATCGAGGCCGAGGACATCCTGATAGAAACGCTTGGCCGCAGTGGCAT
>NZ_RZPH01000386.1:0-5184 GCF_004022825.1 Mesorhizobium sp. M7A.F.Ca.CA.004.04.2.1 | reverse complement strand
GATCGAGATCATGCCGAGCGTGGCGTCTAGCAGGAAGGAGATCTTCTGCGACAGGAAGGTGGCGTGGTCGGCGAGCGACAGCACGTCGCGAGACAGCGTCTTGATGCGCGCCTTGGTGTCCTTGCTCATCTTGGTGCGGGTCGAGGCATGGGCGAAGAAGCCTGCCAGGCGCTGCAGCGAGATCAGGCTGTCGCGGATCGAGGAGGCAATGTCCTCCTTGCGGCCGATGGCTTTCAGCAACTCCTGGAAATCACGGTTGCGCTTGGAAACCTTGGTCGACCGCGCCTCGAAGATATCGCGCGAGATCGCCTCGATGTCGCGGCCGGCGCGTTCCAGAATGTCGGCGAGACGGTCGACGATCGCCTCCAGCAAGCCGATCAGGATGGTGTCGCCGCTGGTGCAGCCGGTCGCCACCTTTTCGGCGCGCTGCGGAAAGGTCTTGAAAGCTTTCGGTTCGTGGTAGCGCACCGTGATCAGCCTTGTGCCGGCGAGCACGAAGGTAACCGGCGACATCAAGGGATCGTCGATTTCGGTCTGGGCGGGCAGGGTGGCGGTCATGAAATAGGCGCCGTCCTCGACATAGAGGCGGCTCGAAATCTCGATCTCCTCCATCTCCTCGCGCGTCGGAATGGCAACGCCGAGCCAGCTCTCGATCGTCGCTTCCTCTTCCTTTGTCGGGTTGAACAGGTCCGCCCAGACGATGGTCTCGCTGTTTGCCAGGAGATCGTCGACGACGCGCAGGCGGTCATTGTCCACGACGAAGGCCTTGATCATCGCCTGATATCCCTTGCTGGGGGTGCGTTCGGATTGACGCGTCGTGTTGGATTGCACGGTTCTCGACGTCAGCGCCGACCGTGCGTCTGCCGCTTAGACCTGTGACGTGACAAAATCAAGACAAGCGGCTGTCGGGCGGATGGCCGCCGTCGCCTTGGAAGCATGTATCGAGGAACTTCGCCGACAGCTTGCCGGGATGTTCTCGACCGCTTCAGGGCATCAAGTGTTGAACTTGAACAACAGCACGTCGCCGTCCTGGACGACATATTCCTTGCCTTCGTCGCGCGCCTTGCCGGCTTCCTTGGCCGCGACTTCGCCGCCCAGTGTGACGAAGTCGTTGTAGGAAATGGTCTGGGCGCGGATGAAGCCGCGCTCGAAATCGGTGTGGATGACACCGGCGGCCTGAGGCGCCTTGTCGCCTTTATGGATCGTCCAGGCGCGCGTCTCCTTCGGCCCGGCGGTGAAATAGGTGATGAGGTGCAACAGGTCGTAGCCGGCGCGGATGACCTTGTTGAGGCCGGGCTCGTCGAGGCCGAGCGAGGACAGGAATTCCATCTCTTCCTCGTCCGAGAGTTGCGCGACTTCGGCTTCGATCGCCGCCGAGATCACCACGGTGCCGGCGCCTTGCGCGGTGGCCATCTTTTCCACGGCCCTGGTGTGTTCGTTGCCGGTGGCGGCATCGGCCTCCGCGACATTGCAGACATAGAGCACGGGATGCGAGGTCAGAAGGTTCAGGCCCTGCAGGATGCGCAAATCTTCGGCCGAAATACCCTTGAGCAGGATGCGGGTCGGCTTGCCGGCCTGCAGCAGTTCGAGCGCTGCCTCCATCAACGGCAGCACGGTCGTCGCTTCCTTGTCCTTGCTGCCGGCGCGCTTGCGGATCTGGACGATGCGGCGCTCGATGCTGTCGAGGTCGGCAAGCATCAGCTCGGTCTCGACCGTCTCGGCATCGGCGACGGGGTCGATGCGGCCCTCGACATGGGTGATGTCGTCATCCTCGAAGCAGCGCAGCACATGCACGATGGCGTCGACCTCACGGATGTTGGCGAGAAACTGGTTGCCCAGCCCTTCGCCCTTCGAGGCACCGCGCACCAGGCCGGCAATGTCGACGAAAGAGATGCGAGTTGGAATGATCTCCTTCGACTTGGCGATCGCGGCGATCTTCTGCAGGCGCGGATCTGGCACCGCCACCTCGCCGGTGTTCGGTTCGATGGTGCAGAATGGATAGTTGGCGGCTTGCGCCGCAGCCGTTCTGGTCAACGCGTTGAAAAGCGTCGACTTGCCGACGTTGGGCAAGCCAACGATGCCGCATTTGAAACCCATTTTTGTTCGGTCCTATCGGGAAAATAGAAATTTGATCAGGGCTATGGGCGATAGGGGTGATCAACGTCAAGCCCTTCGGTCCCCTTGATGCTCAGTCCTTGCCGCCGAACAGCTTCTTCAGCATGGCGGCCATTGGACCGCTTTCCGGCAGCTTGACCACCGGCTGTTGAGGCCGTGCTTGGCGGACATGACTTTGCTGCTTGTGCGCCGACTGCTTCTGCGCTGGCTTTTCGGGCTCCGGCCCGGCCTTGCCCTGGACGGCGAGACTGGCCTTATTCATGAAGCCGGATTCGTCGCCCTTGACGATCATGGCGGCATTATCGGCGATCGCGTCGAGCAGCGGGTCGAGCCATTCGCGGTCGGCTTTGGCGAAATTGCCGAGCACATGGTGCTGGACCATTTCCTTGACGCCGGGATGGCCGACGCCGATGCGCACGCGGCGATAGCCATTGCCGATATGACCGTCGATCGACCGGATGCCGTTGTGGCCGCCGGCGCCGCCACCGGTCTTGATGCGCAGCTTGCCTTCGGCAAGGTCGATCTCGTCATAGAAGACGGTGAGCGCGGAAAGCTCGAGCTTGTAGAAGCGCAGTGCTTCGCCGACCGACTGGCCGGACAGGTTCATGAAGGTCTGCGGCTTGATCAGGACGATTTTTTCGCCGCCGAGCGTGCCCTCGGAAATGAGGCCCTGGAATTTCTTCGACCAGGGCGAAAAGGAATGGCGGCGGGCGATTGCGTCCGCCGCCATGAAACCGACATTGTGGCGGTTGTCAGCGTATTTCGCGCCCGGATTGCCGAGACCTGCAAACAGCAGCATCGCCTGCTCCGGGCGTGAAAGAGTTACTTCTCGTCGGCGGCAGGAGCCGCTTCAGGTGCAGCTGCTTCAGCCGTCTCTTCCGTCTCCGGCTTCATCGCCGACGAACCGGCAATGGTCGCGATGGTGAAGTCGCGGTCGGAGATCACAGGCTTGACGCCAGCCGGCAGCTTGACCGCCGAGATGTGGATCGAGTCGCCGATGTTGGCGCCGGTGAGATCGACGGTGATGAACTCCGGGATCGCATTGGCCGGGCAGTGGAACTCGACTTCGTGACGCACGATGTTGAGCACGCCGCCGCGCTTGATGCCGGGCGACTTGTCCTCGTTGATGAAGTGGACAGGCACGTCGACATTGACTTCGGTGTCCTTGCCGATGCGCAGGAAGTCGACATGGACAGGGAAATCCTTGACCGGGTCGAGCTGGAAGTCCTTCGGCAGGACCTGGATCTTCTTGCCGTCGACATCGATCGTGGCGATCGTGGTCAGAAACCCACCGCCATGGATCTTGTAGTAGATATCCTTGTAGGTGAGCGCGATAGCCAGGGGAGGCTGCTTGTCACCATAGATTACTGCAGGCACTTTACCGTTGCGGCGAACTGCACGGGCGGACCCCTTACCGACCTGTTCGCGTGCTTCGGCCTTGAGCTCGTAAGTGTCGTGGCTCATGGCATTTCCTTTCGGTTTACTGGAGCGCTCACGGTTGGCAGAGTGCCTGGACCGTAAACGTCGAAAGCCGACATACCCATGCATGATCTGGTCCGAAAACCGGAATCCACTTTTCGGGATCATGCGGGAAGGCGGCCTTCCGCCGCGTTGCCTCCAAGGGTGTCTACGCGGGTGGCGGCTCTATAGCGGAAGGCGGCCGGAGGTGCAAGCCAAAGGCACGCCCAGGCTGGTGCAGTCCAGGCGGTCGCTATCCGCGCTTTTCGATGACGGCATAAAGCACGTTGCGGTTCTCGCCGAAGAACACCCGCGCCTCGACGGTGTTGCGGTCGACGCTGGCATTGACGATGTTCCACATATCGACCTCCGATCGCAGCAGCAACACCCAGTCCATGAATGTCTCCCGGTAGCCGGCGTCAGGCGTGCCCTCGGCGTAGTTCGCAAACAGGAACGTCCCGTTCGGCTTCAGCATCTGCAGGCAGGTCTTCGTGAGTTTCACCGCGACGTTGTGGGCGAGGTAGTCGTAAAGGCCGGAGGCATAGATGAAATCGAACTTGCCGAGCTTGTGACCCCGCGTGAGCACGGTTCGCACCGAGCCGTCGATGGCTTCGACCGCGGTGCCCTGGAAGTCGCGCGCGATCAGCCCAACGCTCTGGGGATCCTGATCGAGCGCAACCCAGCGCTTGAGACGGCCCTCCGTCAAGGCGACCGAGCGATTGGCCTCCCGCAAATGGCCGGCCGCGATCGCCAGGATCTCGGTTTGCGGTCCATTCTTGACCGCAATCTCGTCGACATATCGGGTCAGGAGGTCGCGTCGTTCCCGTGCCGCGACGCATGAGGGTACGTTCTGGGTATGGCTATAGAGCGCCTTGCCGATCTCCGAGGCGTTGGCCACGCTCTCTGCCACGTGCGGATCGCAATAGATGTAATCAAGCAACTGCGCGTCGCCGGAATAGCCCCTGGGCTTGGTGAAGGACCAGTGCGTCAGCGGATCCTCGAGAAAATACTTCAGGATCGGATGGTTCTGCGCCACCGGTATCAACGCATGCCAGACGTCGGGATGAACCTTGGAATGCAGGCCATTGAGGAAGGACAGCAAGCGACCGACGATCTCGGCGGGGTTCTTGTCCTGTTCGATCTGCTGCTGTGTCGCGTGGAGAATGAGCGCCAGCTCCGCGCGCGCGGTTTCGAACGCTTCGCCATGATGCTCGAGCTTTCCCCGAGGCAGCGTGCCGGCGAGCATCGCGGCAGTAATCAAGCTTTTGCCATCAAGAACGGTCTGCACGCCATCACTCCATAGTTAACAGTCGGTTAACTTATTGCGTAGAATGCTCCATTTGCCAATGTCGGGCTGACGGCATTTTATCGTTATGATTAATTTCCCGCCAACCATGTTCCTCTTTAGACGGCTTCCGGCCCGAATTCCGGGTTCGAGTTAACGGAAACTTGTCTTGCGCGATTGCATTTGTTTGCCCGGCGTCGCAATCGCCGTCGCGTCCAAAGGAGCCGGCCCGCGTGGGGGCAGAAGCTGGAAATGAGTTCGGAAAACAAAATCCCTTTCAAACGGGGTCTATTGTGATGAACGAACACCTGTCCTCCGTATTGGTC
>NZ_RZPH01000385.1:0-5187 GCF_004022825.1 Mesorhizobium sp. M7A.F.Ca.CA.004.04.2.1 | reverse complement strand
TCTCAGCACAATCATCATCGGCGTCCTGCTCGACCGGCAGCATCGCAGGCGGGAGCTCTTGATGTCCCACATGACCTTCCGGGCCCTGGTTCGCGAACTGCCGGATTGCCTGAACATAAAAGATGTCGACGGCCGCTTCATCGCCGCCAACCCCGCCACCGCCGAAATGGTTCGCGCCGCTTCGGTCGACGATCTGATCGGCAAGACGGATTTCGATTTCTACCCCAGGGAGGTGGCCGAGCGCTTCCGGCAGGATGAGATGGGCGCGCTGGAGGCCGGGCAGACGTTGCGGATCGACCAGCCCGCGCTTTTCCCGGATGGCCGGCAAGGTTGGCTCTACACGCTCAAGGCCCCTTTCCGCGACGAGGCCGGCAAGATCGTCGGCGTCATCACCTACAATCGCGACATCACCGAGCAGAAGCGCACCGCGCAGCTCAAGAATGATTTCATTTCCACGGTCAGCCACGAATTGCGGACCCCGCTGACCTCCATCCGCGGCTCGCTTGGCCTGATTGCGGCCGGTGTGGCCGGCGAACTGCCGCCCAAGGCCGCCAATCTCGTCAACATCGCGCACACCAATAGCGAAAGGCTGGTTCTTCTCATCAACGACATTCTGGATATGGAGAAGATCGAATCGGGCGTGATCACCTTCAAGATCAAGCAGATGCCTGTCCGTCAGGTCCTGGAGCAGGCCATTGCCGCCAGCTCCAACTACATGGCTGACAGCCGGATCAGGATCGTTCTGATCGACGATGCGCCGCGCGCCGAGGCCAACATCGATCCGGATCGCCTGCATCAGGTGATGGCGAACCTCCTGTCGAATGCGATCAAGTTCTCGCATGCCGACGGTACTGTCACAGTGAAATTCCAGCGTCATGACCACGACATGCTGCGGATTTCCGTGATGGACCAGGGCGCTGGCATCCCGGAGGCTTTCCGCAGCCGTATATTCGGAAAGTTCGAGCAGGCCGACGCCTCCAGCACCCGTAAGATAGGCGGCACCGGCCTAGGCTTGAGCATCGTCAAGGCCATTACCGAAAAACTGGGCGGAGCCGTTTCCTTCGAAACCGAGGAAGGCAAGGGAACCTCGTTCCACGTGGACCTTGCAGAAGTACGCAGGCACCAACCAAGGCCGTATCCGCCACCGCACCTGAAACGAAAGCCCGATGGCCGCCTACGGGTTCTGATCTGTGAAGACGAGACCGACGTCGCCGCAGTAATTGCGGCACTCTTGGATGCGGAAGGCTTTTCCAGCGACGTCGCACCCGATATCGCCACCGCAAAGGCGCTTCTGCGGTCCCGCGAATACGTGGCCTTGACCCTCGACATCAAGCTCGCGGGGGAATCCGGCATCAAGCTCTTCCACGACATTAGGGCATCGCCGGTGAATTCCGACATTTCGGTCATCGTCATCTCCGCCGTTGCCGATGAGGCCAGGCGCTCGCTCAACGGCAGCGCCGTCGGTATCGTCGACTGGCTGGAGAAGCCGGTGGATTCAAAGCGGCTTCACGCCGCCCTTGCCAAGATCCTTGCTGGCAGGACCGAGCAGAGGCCGAAGATTCTCCATGTCGAGGACGATGAGGGCGTGCTTGCGGTGATGTCGGAGGGGTTGGGTTCGGGTGTCTCGATTACTTCGGCGAAGACGCTCAAGGACGCCCGGGAGGCGATCGCGCAGCATCTCTTCGACCTGGTTATCCTGGATATTGCACTCCCCGATGGCTCGGGGTTGGACCTGCTGGTCGATCTGCCGCTCGAGACCGGGGTCATCGTGTTTTCGGCGGCGGAGCTCGACCAGAAACTCGGTGATCGGGTTCAGGCCATCATGACCAAGACCAGGGCGTCGGAAATCGATGTGGCAAAGCTGGTCAGGAGCATGTTGGTTTCGCCCCGCACTCAACCTGCCGCGCACGCCGAGGAGTGACGCTCATGCCCGCAAGGATTCTCTATGTGGATGACGAGGACGATATCCGCGAAATCGCCCAGATGTCGCTGGAGCTCGAGCCGGAATTCGAGGTGCGGTCCTGCCCGTCCGGCATGCAGGCGCTGGTCGATGCCGCCGAATGGCGGCCCGATCTCATTCTGCTCGACGTAATGATGCCGGATATGGATGGACCGGAGACGCTGAGGCGCTTGGCCCAGTCTGGGCCGACGGCTTCGATACCCGTGGTGTTCATCACCGCGCGCACCCAGACGCATGAAGTCGAACGCTATCTGGCGATGGGGGCGGTAGGGGTGATCGCCAAACCATTCGACCCGCTTGCGCTTGCCGGTGAAGTCAAAAGATTGCTTCTATCGCGCGCCTGATCCGACGTTTGGCGTGGGCACCGAGCGCAGTCTGGCTGCAGACTGTGCGACGCCGTTCACGGCTCCTATACCATGTCGCCTTATTCATCTACTGATTGTGCCGAGGTGCAGGCGTAGCGAATCAGGTTGTCTATAATCGCGCAGCATCGGCGGAGCTCGGCGAGAGATTGAGAAGAATGTCTCTGTCTGCATGAACCGCGTTGGCGGATGTCGGTTCATGGATCAATCACTCCGGGGGGCAAGCGGCAAAACGAGGCGCGAACCGGAGCAAGGCTGATGAACGGAGCGAAGGCAAGAGTTCTGATTTGCGATGACGATCCCCTCTTGCTCGAACTGATGGAATTCAGGCTCAGGGCAAAGGGATACGAGGTCATCAAGGCCATAGACGGGGCGGAAGCGCTCTTGAAGGCGGAGCATGAGGCGCCGGACATCATCGTGCTCGATGCGATGATGCCCAAGGCCGACGGCCTGGAGGTTCTTGCCCGCATCAAGAGCGACCCGGCTTTGTCGGAAATCCCGGTTGTCATGCTGACCGCCCGCAAGGGCGAAAGGGACATCGTCTCGGCCCTTGAGAAGGGGGCCGACGACTACCTTGTGAAACCCTTCATTCCCGAGGAGCTGCTGGCCCGGCTTGCGCGCCTGCTGGCGCGCAAGAGCGGGAAACGCTGATGTGGCGCGGCCGGCGCGCCGTCATTGCGGCATGCGTTTTCCTGGCGGTTGAAACGGCGCCTGCCGCCGCGCTGGCCCAGGCGGTCGACGAACTGTACGCCTCCGGCGTCAAGGCCAGGCAAGCCCAGCATTTCGACGAATCGGCGAAGCTGCTGCGGCGTGCGCTGGCGCTCAAGCCCGACAATGCCGATGCCCTGGTGCAACTTGGCTTCGCCGAGCTTGGCCGCAACAATCTGCCGGCCGCGCGTGAAGCCTTTTCCAGGGCGCTTGCGCTTGCGCCGACCTATCTGGATGCCAGCTTCGGCATCGCTCAGGTCGAGTTCCGCTCCGGCAATCTGGACGCCGCGCTGCAACTGGCAGAAGAGGTGTCGCGTGCCGAGCGGGGCAATGCCGACGCGGCGACGCTTGTCGCCAACATCCGCAAGGCCCAGCAGGCCGACAGCAGCAAGCAGAAGCCTGCGACCGCGAGGAAGAAGCTGCGCCCGCCGCGGCCGGATCCTGTCGCCGGCCTGATGGAGAAGGGCCAGAGATTGCGGGCGGCGGGACAATTGCCCGAGGCGGAGAACGCCTATTGCCGCGCGCTCGGGCTGGCGCCTAAAAACACCGACATCCTGGTCGCCATGGGTCTCGTGGCGGGCTCCCAACAGAAATTCGACGAGGCCGGGCATTTCTTCGACCAGGCGCTGGCCATCAAGCCCGGCCTTCTCGACGCCCGCCTCGGCAAGGTCCGGCTGGCGATCTGGCAGGGCGACGTGCCGCGCGCCCGCGCGATGATCGATGATGTGCTTGGCACCGCGCCAGGCAACGCCGAGGCGATCGCCCTCGACGCACGGATTTCTTTGCTCGAGCGGGATTACACGCGGGCCGAGCAGTCGTTTCAGCGGGTGCTGGCGATTGATCCGCGCAATGCCGAAGCGCTGGTGGGAATCGGCGATGTGCGCCGCGCCCGTGGCGACGACGACGCCGCGCGCGATGCCTACCGGCAGGCGCTTGCCCTCGAACCCGGCTCGCGCGACATCGAGCAGAGACTGGCCGCACCACCGCCGCGCAAATGGCGGCTCGATATCGGTAGCGAAGTGAGCGACCTCACCGATGGACTTGGTGATTGGACAGACAGTTCGACCGGCCTTGCCTATCGGCTCACCCCGCAGACGACCATTTCGGGCCACACCCGGATGGCGACTCGCTACGGTCGCACCGATGTTCAGATCGACGGCCGCATCGACCAGGCCTTTTCGGCCACGGTTTCGGCCTATGTGCTGGCAGCGGCGACGCCGGATGCCGACTTCCTGGCACGATATTCGGTCGGGGCCGGCGCTTCGTGGCGGATCATGGCGCCCGCGAAAGCGCTCGGTCCGTTCTCGCTCAACATCGATGCTCGCTATGACAATTTCGCCACCGCCGAGGTCACCACAATCTCGCCTTGGGTGCAGGTCTATGTCCTGGACGGCCGGCTGGGGCTTTCGGCACGTTGGGTCCACGCAGCCGACGACATCGGCACGCGCGCCGATGGTTATGTCCTGCGAGCCGATGTTGCAGTTATCCCGAGCGTCAATGTGTTTGGTGGCTATGCGGATGCCCCCGAGATCTCCGACGGCTCGCTGGTGCCGACGCGTACCATCTTTGCCGGCATCTCCTGGGACGTTACCGATCCGCTGACGCTGCGCGGCAGCCTCGCCCATGAGCAGCGCCCGACATTCGACCGAACCACATTCGGGCTCGGCCTAACCGCGCGGTTCTGATCATGTTGTACATCTGGCACCTATCCATCCTGCTCAGTGCCCTTTCCCTGGCGATCATGCTTCTGCTGATCGTGCGTCGGGTATTGCAGGAGCGCCGGGGGACGGCGGGCGCCGATCAGCGGCGCCTTCTTCTGACGGCGCTGATCGCCTTCACCGAAAATCGGGATCGCGAGGCATTGAAGACGGCGCTGCTTGCGGTACCGGCGAGGGTGGCGATCGATGCCGGCTTCGAGTTTATTTCGCTGTTGCGTGGCGAGGAGCACGACGAGCTCCTTTCAGCCTTCAATGAATGTGGCCTGCCGACCCTTGTCGGCACCCAGCTTGAAAAAGGCAACGGCGCCGAACGCGTCCACGCGGCCGAGATGCTGGCGGCGCTGCGTTCGGAAAACGCGGTGGCAAACCTGCTTTCGGCGCTCGATCGTGACCGCTCGCGCGAAGTCAGGATCGCCGTCGCCATCGCGCTGTGTGATAT
>NZ_RZPH01000384.1:0-5194 GCF_004022825.1 Mesorhizobium sp. M7A.F.Ca.CA.004.04.2.1 | reverse complement strand
CGAAGTGGAAATTATACTCGTTTGAAGGCGAAGGCCAGCGGCGGTCTAATCCATGTCAAAGGAGACCGACCATGATCCAGTTGCTGAGCATCTTTGGCGATGTCATGCGGATCGCAACGTTTCAATGGCGTGACAGAAGACAGCATGAAAAGCGTTACGAAGAGCCGACCAGTCGTGGCCGGTGGGCGTCTTCGCCTGACAGGCAGCCGTTTCGCCGTTCCGCCCGTGACGACTGAGTGCGCACAAGGAGTGGGGATTGCGTTCTCCAGTGGAAGCTCACATCTATCGCCTGGGAAACGCGATACGGAGACTGTGGTGCGCGACCAGCATGGGCATGCGCATATCGCCAGGCCGCCGAAACGCGGCCGCAACTGGCCCGGTCCATGGCGCAAGACGCCGGGCCGTCTCCTCGGCACGTCGCTCGTGCGCCTCTATCAGCTGACGCTGTCGGGCTTTGTCGGCAATACCTGCCGGCATCTGCCGACCTGTTCGGAATATGCCCATGAGGCGATCGCCCGCCATGGCCTGTGGGCCGGCGGCTGGATGGGATTGTTCCGTGTGCTGCGCTGCGGGCCATTCGGCACGCATGGCATCGACCGCGTGCCGGAGGTGCTGGAGGATCGTTATGTCTGGTTCACGCCATGGCGGTACTGGCGGATCGGCAGCAAGCGCGGCGAAGCGCAGGGGTGATCGCGTCGGTCAGGTACCGGCGGCTCTGCCCGTTTACGATCCGGTAGGGTTAACAACAGCCTGCACAAAGACTGCGCATTTGAGACAAAATCGAGACAAGAGACCTCGCTAAGCCGCTCGCGAACCCCCCTCTTGAGCGAGCAGACAAATGCGCAATTTCGACCGTCTTCCCTTCATCTTTGCCGGGATACTGTTCCTGCTCGCCTGGCTGCTGGGATTTCCGTTGCGCGCGCAATCGGCGCCGCTGGGGGACGTGCAGTGCACGGTGATCGCCGATGCGGCGAGCGGCAAGACGCTTTACCAGGACGGGGTGTGCGACCAGCGGTTCAGCCCGGCGTCGACGTTCAAGGTGCCGTTGTCGCTGATCGGCTATGACAGCGGGATCCTGAGCGACGAGCACACGCCGAGCTGGGATTACAAGCCTGAATTCAGCGCGGTGAAGCGGGATCAGAAGACCGTCGATCCGGTGGTCTGGGAGCGAGATTCGATCCTGTGGTTTTCCCGGGAAATCACCCGCCGGCTTGGGTCTGAGAGTTTTGCCGGTTATGTCTCGAAATTCGACTACGGCAATGCCGATGTTTCCGGTAATCCCGGCAAGAATGATGGTTTGACCAAGTCCTGGGTGAATTCCTCGCTCAAGATCACGCCGGTCGAGCAGGTCGAATTCCTGCGCAAGCTGCTGGCCCGCAAGCTGCCTGTCTCGGCCAAGGCCTACGACATGACATCAGCCATCATCCCGACCTTCCAGGCCGGGGATTGGACGGTGCAAGGCAAGACCGGCAGCACCAGGCTGCGCAACGACGCCGACAAGGTCCAGGACAAGCGCTCGCTTGGCTGGTTCGTCGGATGGGCGAACAAGGATGGCCGCCAGATCGTCTTTGCGCGGCTTGTCGTCGATGCCAACCGTACGGACATGCCAAAGGGCCTCAAGACCCGGGCTGCGTTCCTGAAGGATTTGCCGCTCCTCATCAAATGAACGCTGACATTTGAGCCGGGCTTTACGGCGGCGGAATCTGTCCATAAAAGACAGCCGCTGCCGGACGCATCCGGCTTTTCCCTATGCATGTCGTAACCCAAAACCGCCATACACTTTTGGGCGACATGCATTTCAACCACCCGCGCTCGTTTGCGGGACTGGATAGGAGATATATATGCTGAATTCCGTTTCCCTGACATTTCCCGATGGCTCCGTCCGCGAATATGACGCGGCGATGACCGGTGCTGGCCTCGCCGAATCGATCTCCAAATCGCTGGCCAAGAAGGCGGTCGCCTATGCGATCGACGGCACGGTTCGCGATCTCAGCGATCCGCTCGGCAAGTCCGGCAAGGTCGAGATCGTCACCCGCGACGACCCGCGCGCGCTGGAGCTGATCCGCCACGACGCGGCCCATGTGCTGGCGGAAGCCGTGCAGGAGATATGGCCGGGAACGCAGGTGACCATCGGGCCGGTGATCGAGAACGGGTTCTACTACGACTTCGCCCGTAACGAGCCGTTCACGCCCGACGATTTTCCGGTGATCGAGAAGAAGATGCGTGAGATCATCGCGCGCAACAAGCCGTTCACCAGGGAAGTCTGGTCGCGCGACAAGGCGAAAAAAGTGTTTGCCGACAAGGGCGAACGCTACAAGCTGGAGTTGATCGACGCCATTCCCGAGGATCAGGATCTCAAGATCTACGCGCAGGGCGACTGGTTCGACCTCTGCCGTGGCCCGCACATGGCCTCGACCGGGCAGATCGGCAATGCCTTCAAACTGATGAAGGTGGCCGGCGCCTATTGGCGCGGTGATTCGAACAACCCGATGCTGACCCGCATCTACGGCACGGCCTGGGCTGATCAGGCGCAGCTCGAAGCCTACCAGATGATGCTGGAGGAGGCCGAGAAGCGCGACCATAGGAAGATCGGCCGCGAGATGGACCTGTTCCATTTCCAGGAAGAGGGACCGGGCGTCGTCTTCTGGCATGCCAAGGGCTGGAAGATGTTCCAGAACCTGGTCAACTACATGCGCCGCCGCCTCGACGAGCAGGGCTATCAGGAGGTCAACGCGCCGCAGGTGCTCGACAAGAGCCTGTGGGAGACGTCAGGCCATTGGGGCTGGTATCGCGACGCCATGTTCAAGGTGACGGTCGCCGGCGACGACACCGATGACGACCGGGTCTTCGCGCTGAAGCCGATGAACTGTCCGGGCCATGTGCAGATTTTCAAGCATGGGTTGAAGTCCTATCGCGATCTTCCCGTAAAGCTTGCGGAATTCGGCAATGTGCACCGCTACGAGCCGTCGGGCGCGCTGCACGGGCTGATGCGCGTTCGCGGCTTCACGCAGGACGATGCGCACATCTTCTGCACCGAGGAGCAGCTGGCCGCGGAGTGCTTGCGCATCAACGATCTGATCCTGTCGACCTATGCTGATTTCGGTTTTGACGAAATCAGCGTCAAGCTGTCGACGCGGCCCGATAAACGCGTCGGCACCGACGAAGCCTGGGATCATGCCGAGGCGATCATGGGGAGCGTGCTGGAGACGATCAGGACACGGTCCGGCAATCGCATCAAGACCTCGATCAATCCGGGCGAGGGCGCCTTCTACGGCCCGAAATTCGAATATGTGCTCAAGGATGCCATCGGCCGCGAATGGCAGTGCGGCACGACGCAGGTCGACTTCAACCTGCCGGAACGGTTCGGCGCCTTCTATATCGGCTCCGATTCCGAGAAGAAGCAGCCTGTGATGGTGCACCGCGCGATCTGCGGCTCGATGGAGCGCTTCCTCGGCATCCTGATCGAGAACTATTCCGGCCATTTCCCGCTGTGGTTCGCGCCGCTGCAGGTGGTGGTGGCGACGATCACGTCGGATGCCGACGGCTATGCGACCGAGGTGGTGGCAAAGCTGAAGGCCGCAGGGCTGTTGGCGGAAGCGGATCTGCGCAACGAGAAGATCAACTACAAGGTCCGCGAGCACAGCCTAGCCAAGGTTCCGGTCATCCTCGTCTGCGGCAAGCGCGAGGCGGAAGAGCAGACCGTCAACATGCGCCGGCTGGGCTCGCGCGACCAGGAATCGCTTGGCCTCGACCAGGCGATCGCGCAACTGACCGAGGAAGCTGTTACACCCGACCGCCGGCGCAAACGCGCGGCTTGATTGGCATGGTTTCGACCAAATGGCGGTGGAGCGATCCACCGCCATTTTCATAGTAGGCGGTATGTCCTTCACACCTTGTCGGCGACCATCGGGTTGATTGCCAGGACGCGCTGCCTTGAAGACGCGACCACCACGCCTTGTGAAGTGGATTAGGCTCCGTAAAAAGCCGGATGATAAAGGACGACGCCTTGCCGAGCGTCAGGGCCAAAATCCAAACATTGGAAATACTCCGGCGGAACGTCTGGAAACCTCAGAGTGGGGTCGGCCTTGAACCCAAATCGGGAATAGTAGCCGGGATCGCCTAGAACCACGCATCCAGCCGCGCCAAGCGATTTTATCCGGTCAAGTCCAGCTTCTATTAGCTGAACACCGACGCCTTGCCGCTGTCGGTCAGGTCGCACTGCAACTGGCCCGAGACCGTACCAATTGACTTCGGTGCCGTCGATCTTGACTGAAGAGAAGGCGACATGACCAACGATCTCACCATCTTGTTCTGCCACCAAGGAAACCGTCAACGCGCCTCCCGCTCTCAGGGCGTCAACAATGGCTCCCTCCGTTCCAGCGCTGTATGGCGCACCGTCGAAAGCGGTGGTGACCAGCGCGCGGATTTCTGCAATGTCATGGGCGTTTTCTGGTCGTATGATCATGAGATTCGTGTAGCAAACCACCGTCGGGCCGCCAAGACGCTCTCGCCTCCGCGCCTTGACCCCATCGGGCCAGTGCCGGTGGGGGCGGAACATCGGTTACTTCATATCCCTGTCACGCCGACCTTGTAACGAGCCCTCATGCTCAAGCTGAAATTGCGCGAACGACCCTTTCCCGAGCTTTCCTATGCCAATCCGCGCCAGCCGGCGCTGACACGCTGGTTCATTCATTCGGTCGAAGGCCTGTCGGGCCGCGACCGCTACACAGCACTTTATGATTTCTGGCGCCGCCAGGTCGTGCCGACAGGCGAACGCGTGTTCAGCCGTATGCTCGAACTGATCGACGTCCGCGTGCGGACATCGGATCAGTGGCCGCCGGCACAGTTGCCGAACACGCCGCTGGTGATCGTCGCCAATCATCCGTTCGGCATTGGTGACGGCATTGCCGTGCTGTCGTTGGTCGAGCAGCTCGGACGCCCGTTCCGGGTGATAATTCACAAGGACCTGCTCAAGATCCGCGAGATGGAGCCTTACTCGCTGCCAATCGACTTTTCCGAGACCAAGGACGCGCTGAAGAACAACATGGCCGTGCGCCATGAGGCGGTGCGGCTGTTGAAGGAAGGCGTCACCATCGTGGTGTTTCCGGCCGGCGGTGTCGCCACCGCGCCGAAGGGCTTTGGCCAGGCACGCGACTTGCCGTGGAAGATGTTTCCCGCCCGTCTCGTCCAGGAC
>NZ_RZPH01000383.1:0-5206 GCF_004022825.1 Mesorhizobium sp. M7A.F.Ca.CA.004.04.2.1 | reverse complement strand
GCCGCTGCCTGGCCAAATGCAGCCCGAGCCCGGCAAGGCCGAGGACAAGCGCCCTCCTGAAGAACGCGTCGCTGATGCCAACAAAGCCGCGACCCAGCAACCCACCAAGTACGGGTATGTTAATGCAGTGCAAGTCTACCCCTTCACCGATGGCGCGCTTTATCAACTCTATGCCGCGCCGGAGCGCGTGACCGACATCGCTCTGCAGCCGGGCGAGAAACTAACCGCCGTGTCGGCTGGCGACACCGTGCGCTGGGTCATTGGCGATACCGCAAGCGGCACCGGTGACAATCAGCGCACCCATGTTCTGGTAAAACCCTTCGCGCCGGGTCTTGCCACCAATGTCGTCATTACGACGGACCGGCGGACCTATCATTTGCAGCTTCAAAGCACCGAGAAGACCGCAATGGCGGCAATCTCCTGGACCTACAGCCAAGACCAGATCATCGCGCTTCGCCAGCGCAATGCTCAAGCCGAGGCAGTTACACCGGTCGCGTCGAATATCGCGCTCGAAAACCTTCGCTTTCGCTACTCAATCAGTGGCGACACACCGCCCTGGAGACCGACGCGAGCCTTCGACGACGGCAGCAAGGTCTATATTGAGTTCCCTCGTCGCATAGATCAGGGCGAGGCGCCACCACTCTTCATCGTCGGCGCAGATGGGAGCAGCGAGCTCGTCAACTATCGCGTGCGCGGCAACTATTACATCGTCGATCGGCTCTTCGCCGCGGCCGAACTTCGCCTCGGCACCAAGCGGCAGCAGGTGATCCGCATCAGCAGGATTGACGGCAGGCAACCGCAACGGCGGATCTCGCTCTTTCGCGGCAGCCGGCGAGGTGAGGGCTCATGATCGAAAATTCCCGCTCTGGCATCCCGCCGAAACTGGATCCCGAGGAACTGCAGCTTCGGGCCTCTCCCCGCCGCGTGGTGCGGTTCAGGCGCGGTGTGATCATCGCGATCGCAGCGCTCGGATCCGGCGCTGTCTTCGGCGTTACCATGATCGCCCTCCAGGGGCCGGCCCTTCGCATCAGGGATCAGGCGGAAGATCTCTACAACACTCAGCGCAAACCAACCGCCGAGGGACTCGATACGCTTCCCCATGACTATTCCGGCATGAAGCCGAAGCCTCCCGTCCTTGGGCTACCTTTGCCGGGCGACCTCGGCCGCCCCATCCTCGAGCGGCAGCGCCAGCTCGGCATCGTGCCGGGCCAAGACATCTCGGCCGAGGAGCAGCGTCTAGCGCAGCAGGCGATCGAAGCGCGTGAATCGCGGGTGCTTTTCCGCGTCGAAAATCGAGCTCAACAGACAGATGTCGGAGAGAGCGTGCAAACTGCTCAGCATCCATTTGAGGCGCTTCCCCAATCCGAAGCAGGACGCGCGTCAGCCTCGGTGGCGGCGGCGGAAGGCGACCAGAACAATCAGCAGCGAAAGCTTGATTTTCTCAGCCAGCGGAGCACTGGCGGGATCTACAATCCGCATGCGCTTCAGACGCCGATCTCGCCATATCAACTGATGGCTGGCAGCGTGATTGCCGCCAGCCTGATCACCGGCATCAATTCCGATTTGCCGGGCCTTGTGGTCGCGCAAGTCACCGAAAATGTGCACGACACGGTCACGGGCAACATATTGCTGATTCCGCAGGGCTCACGTCTTATCGGCGTCTACGACAGCGTCGTCGCGTTCGGGCAAAAGCGAGCGCTGCTGGTCTGGCAGCGCATTCTGCTGCCCGACGGCTCGTCGGCCGAAATCGACAATCTGCCCGCGAGCGACACCGCCGGCTACGCAGGGCTGGAAGACAAAGTCGATTTCCACACTTGGCAGATGATCAAGGGAGTGGCGCTTGCCACATTGCTCGGTGTCGGCACAGAATTCAGCCTCGGCGAAAACGAGAGCGATCTGGTCAAGGCGATCCGGGAATCAGCCCAGCAGAACGCCAGTCGAGCCGGCCAGCGCATCACCGAAAAAAACCTCAATATCCAGCCCACCATCGTCGTCCGCCCAGGTTGGCCACTGCGCGTCATCGTGCACAAGGACATCGTGCTGCGGCCATACGCCAGTTGAGCAGGAGTTATCATGGCTGACCTGAAACTTGGAAAACTTCCGGACCGAACAGCTTCGAAGATCACCATTACCGTCAGCGCGGAGCTGAGCCAAACACTCAAGGAGTATGCTGCACTTTACCGTCAGACCTATGGTCAGTCTGAAACCGTGGCAGAACTCATCCCTTTCATGCTGGCGGCGTTTCTGGAAGGCGACCGAGCCTTTGCCAAGGCCAGAAAAGAACGTCTGCCGACGGAGCTTGCCGGAAAATCGTGACTCCTCCGCTAGGGCAGCTGGAACATTGCCTAGCTGTCGCGACCTACCTGCGAAGCATAGGATCAAACACCTTGAAATGCAGGTATGCGCAAGAGTGGATGTGGAAGGAGATACCGCGCAACAGCCTAAGTTTGCATTTTCGATTTTGATGCGGTAGTCGGCTATGAGCGGTCAAAACGAACGCAGCTGGTTCGCCGATCGACCAAACGGCGAGCGCACTGTGCTTTGCTCAGACCGCCACCGAGTGCCTCGCCGTTCCCCCTTTGAAATATGTATCGAACTTGGCCGCGATGGTTCGAATGAAGGGGCGACTTTCAGTCCGTACGAGGAAACTGTCACCATCGAATTCAAGCGCTCGGGCAGGATCGTGGAGTGCGATGGACCTCGAGCGATGAAGGAGCTGCTCGCCGGCTTTGCCGAACCGCTCCACCAGGTCGACTGCCGAGAAGGCAAAATCACACATCAGCCGCTCGATGATCCAGCCACGGACGCGATCGTCGTCGGAAAGGGCAACGCCGCGCACGGCAGCCAACCCGCCATCCGCAACCATGCGCCCGTACCCGGAAGTCGAAGCCATGTTCTGCACGTAGCCTTGGCGAAAACGACCGATGGACGAAGGGCCAAGTCCGATGAGTGTCGGGCAGCGATCCTCAGTGTAGCCCTGAAAATTGCGATGCAAAACCCCTGCGCGGGCCGCTATGGCCAGCGCATCGTCGGGCTTCGCGAAATGATCGAGTCCTATTGCCTCATATCCCTTGGCGACAATTGCCCGCGCCGCGAGTTGAGATTGGGCGAAACGCTCAGTGGGACTCGGCAGCCATGCCTCGTCGATCATCGTCTGATGCTTCTTGAACCAGGGCACATGTGCGTAGCCGAACAGGGCCATCCGGTCTGGCTCCAAGGTCAGTGCCTGCGCCACCGTGGAACAGATCGTCTCGCGTGTCTGATTCGGGAGCCCGTAGAGCAGGTCCAGATTGACCGATTCGACGCCCCGCGAACGAACCCCGTCGACGACTGCCTTGGTCTGCAAAAAACTCTGCTCACGATTAATTGCTTTTTGCACTTGCGGATCGAAATCCTGCACGCCGAGGCTCGCCCGCGTTACGCCGATTTGAGCAAGTGCATCAAGGCGCGCCTTGTCCATGTCGTTGGTTTCGATTTCGATGCTGACCGTAGCATCCGGGAGAAGGTCGAAGCTGTCCCGCAAGGCCGCTCCAAGAGCAACCATATCATCGGGCCTCAGAATAGTTGGCGAACCGCCACCGAAGTGGATTGCACGGACATGTGCCTTGCCGCTCACCAGACCGGCAATCGTGACGATTTCGGCATTCAGCGAGCGCAGATAAGCGGCCACCGGCTCATATTGGTGCGTCTGCTTGGTGTGGCAGGCGCAGAACCAGCAGAGCTTGTCGCAGTAAGGAATGTGCAGGTACAGCGAGATTTCGTCGCCGCTTTCCAGCGTCTCCAACCAGCCACGGTAAATGGCAGCATCGATCCCCGAATGGAAATGCGGCGCCGTCGGATAGCTGGTGTAGCGTGGGACGTTCTCGCTGAGTTTGACAGCTATTTCCGATTGCATCTCGCGTTCACCGTGTTGCCCGCCGGAACACTGCACGCATCGCTGAAGCAGACCCTGATCTCGATCAGCCGCGCTCATGGACAAACCGCCGCAGGATTTCTCTACCCTGGATGGGTATCCTGCCGGCAGTTAGGATCGGGTAAGGCGAACGCATGACCTTTCGGCAAGACATTCATAGTTCCGGCATTCCTGTTCTTTGCTTCCCTTGCGAGGCACGGCGTCGCGGTGTCTGCGGTGCGCTCGATCCAGACAATTTGGTTGGGCTCGCCAAGACTTGCTCGCGTCGCCGGATCGAGTCAGGAATGGAGTTGACCGGCGAGGCACAGAACGTCGACAGCTACTCCAACGTGCTTTCAGGCGTGGTAAAGCTATCAAAGAGCCTGTCGGATGGGCGCCAGCAGATCGTCGGTCTCCAGTTTGCACCGGATTTTCTGGGACGTCCTTTCAAGGAGGAAAGCTCGATCAATGCGGAAGCGGCAACAGCAGTCACGCTGTGTTCGTTTCCGCGAGCGGCCGTCGAACGGATGATGAAGGCGTCACGGG
This sequence comes from Mesorhizobium sp. M7A.F.Ca.CA.004.04.2.1, assembly GCF_004022825.1. Classification (NCBI taxonomy): domain Bacteria; kingdom Pseudomonadati; phylum Pseudomonadota; class Alphaproteobacteria; order Hyphomicrobiales; family Phyllobacteriaceae; genus Mesorhizobium; species Mesorhizobium sp. M7A.F.Ca.CA.004.04.2.1. Next base: position 768 of record NZ_RZPH01000383.1, on the reverse strand, counting down.
AATTCGAGCATCGCCTGCTCAAACAGACGCTGAATGAACTCGATGAGGCGCGCGAGTGGATGGTGACGCTGGGGCGCAAGACAGCTCCGGAAAAGGTGGCGACTTTTCTCCTCATGATGGCCCGGAATATCGATTCCAGTCTCGATGCGGCTTCCGGGTCGGCCTCCTTCGATCTGCCGCTGACGCGTGCCGAAATGTCTGATTTCCTTGGAATCACCAGCGAGACCGTGAGCCGCCAACTGACGCGATTGCGGGCTGACGGGGTGATTCGGATTGAGAACGCACGCCATGTGACGGTGGACAGCATAAGCCGTCTGGAGAAGCGCTGTGGCGGCGGACGCGAGCGGCCCTAAGCGGCGAGGCCATGTCGCATGACTCCGGGGCGGGCCGTGTTTGCCTTTTAATGCGATGTCGCCGCGCCTTCGACGAAGCGGCGTCACGGTCGAGACAAACAGCTTTCGGCCTTTGATAGGAACGTGACCAATCGCCAGGTGTGTTTCGGCACATACCGGCGAAGCATGGTCCTTAATCTGCCACGGCTCGGCGGAACGATCGCGTTCGTTTCCAATGGGATCCGAACAACGTTTGGCAGGGCATCGGCAATAGCATCCAACGCGCGCAGAGCCTCAGCTTTCGCCTCAGCGATCGCGTCTGCGCCCGCCCAACCCAGGGAACGCCTTCCATGAGGGGGTGAGCCCGCGCTGCGTTCCTCGTTCATTCGCCACCTGCTGATTGCGCCGCACAAAATCGTGCGGCCTGACATAGATC
>NZ_RZPH01000382.1:0-5208 GCF_004022825.1 Mesorhizobium sp. M7A.F.Ca.CA.004.04.2.1 | reverse complement strand
AGATGATACCGCGCAACGCCATGGAAACAGACGTCATCCTGACCTGGCTCGTCGACAAGGATGCCGATAACGACATCGACGCCGATGCGATCAGCTGGATGTGGGACGTCACCACGGTGCAGGACAAGAAGATCACCGAGGACAATGCCGACGGCATTATGTCCCGTGCCTACCGGCCAGGCCCCTACACGCCGCTGGAAAGCCAGACCTCGTTCTTCGTGCAGACCTATCTGTCGGAACTGCGTTCGCTGATCACCGGCACGCGCGGCGCGACCGCCAGACAGTGGTCCGCGCCGAAGGAACTTTTCGCATCGCCGAAGGCGGCGAGCTGCAACACGCGGCTCTGACCCGCGGCCGAAGATGCCTCTTTGAGGCGTCGCATTCCGATGCCATATGAAGGTGGCCGACGGAATGTTGCGGGAGAGACAGTTTATGACCAAAGGTTCGGACTTGTTCGTCGCGGCCCTCGAGAACGAAGGGGTCGAACGGATTTTCGGCATTCCCGGCGAAGAAAATCTCGATATCGTCGAATCCATCCGCCGCTCCTCGATCCAGCTGATCCTGACCCGCCACGAGCAAGCAGCCGCTTTCATGGCCGCCACCTATGGCAGGCTCACCGGCAAGCCGGGTGTGTGCATCACCACGCTTGGCCCAGGCGCGCTCAATCTTTCGACCGGTTCGGCCTATGCGCTGCTCGGCGCGATGCCGATGATCATGATCACCGGCCAGAAGGGCATCCTGTCATCCCGGCAGGCGCGCTTCCAGATCGTCGACATCGTCGCGGCGATGAAGCCGCTGACCAAGCTGTCGCGCCAGATCGTCTCGCCGAAGATGATCCCCTCGCTCGTGCGCGAAGCTTTCCGTGTCGCCCAGGAAGAACGTCCCGGCCCCGTACATCTGGAACTGCCGGAAGACATTGCGGCGGCCGAGTGTGAGCCGATCGCACTGGTGCCGACGCACCCGGTCGAACTGCCGCTGGCCAGCCCGGGTGCGCTTGATCGCGCCGCCCTTATGATCATGGAAGCCAGGCGCCCGCTGCTGATGTTCGGCGCGGCGGCGTCGCGTCCGCGCGTGACCCCCGATGTCGCGCAGTTCGTGCTGCGGACGCAAATTCCCTATTTCACCACGCAGATGGGCAAGGGAACCGTGCCCGGCGGCACGGAGCTCTATATGGGAACGGCAGCCCTTTCGGAGCGCGACTACGTGCACGAGGCCATCGAGCAGGCCGATCTGATCATCACCATCGGTCACGACACCGTGGAGAAGCCGCCCTTCATCATGGGAGCGAAGGGGCCGAGGGTCATTCATGTCGGCTACCAATCAGCCGATGTCGAGCAGGTCTATTTCCCGCAAGCCGAAATCGTCGGCGACCTCGGCCCTTCGCTGGCGCTGCTGGCCGACCGCATCGAGGGCAAGATCCCCAACGCGCAGGTCCTGCTGCCGCTGCGCGAAGGCATTCTGAGCCGGATCGCCGCGCGCGCCACCGAAGATCGCTTCACGCCGCAGCGCATCGTGCACGACGTGCGCGCCGTGATGCCGGCCGACGGGATTCTCGCCCTCGACAACGGCATGTACAAGATCTGGTTTGCGCGCAACTACCGGACGCGCATGGCAAACACGATCCTGCTCGACAATGCGCTGGCCACCATGGGCGCGGGCTTGCCGTCGGCGATGATGGCGGCACTGCTCTATCCGCAGCGCCGTGTCATGGCCATCTGCGGCGATGGCGGCTTCATGATGAACAGCCAGGAACTGGAAACCGCCGTCAGGCTCAAGCTCAACCTGGTCGTCCTGCTGCTCGAGGACCACGCCTACGGCATGATCCGCTGGAAGCAGGCGGTCGATGCGTTCCCGGATTTCGGCATGACCTTCGGCAATCCCGATTTCGTCAAGTATGCCGAGGCCTATGGCGCCAAGGGGACCAGGGTTGCGGAGATCACCGACTTGCGGCCGGCGCTGGAACAGGCCTTCACCGGCGGCGGCGTGCATCTCGTCGTCGTGCCCATCGACTATTCCGAAAACACCAGGGTGCTTGTCGACGAACTGCGCGAGCGGCTGCCAGCGCCGCAGACGCCCTGACGGCAGCGACAAAGCCGCCGTCAGGATTGCTTGGGCGGAAGACCCTACACCTTGCAGTAAGGCGTCACCGGCTCGATGGTGCCGAAGTCCTTAGCGATCTCGTAGCCGATGCCGTCGGACGCCGCCTTGCCTACATAGGAATGGCACAGCGTGTGGTTGTTGGTGGCGTCGACACGGATCTTGCCTTGCGGTGCGTCGAACTCGATCGACGGCAGCGCGGCCAGCACATCATCGTCCTTCAACGATCCAGCCTTCTCGGCGGCCAGCGCATAGAGATGCAGGCCGTTGTAGCCGGCCTCGCCGATGCCGTTGACCATCTTCTCCTGACCGAACTTCTCGCGGAAGCTCGAGATGAACTTCTTGTTGACCGGGTTGTCGAGCGCCATCCAGTAGGGTTGCGGCGCATAGGTGCCGGCCGCCACGCCGGGCGGCAGCGCGTCCTTGTTGAAGACCTCGTCGAGCGGGGCGATCAGCGGCTGCTTGATGTCGAAGCTGCGATACTGCTTGAGCTGGGTGACGGCGTCGTTGCCGACCACCATCGACCAGACGACATCGGGCTTCAGTGACTTGATCTTCTGGAAGGCCGGGCCGAAATCGGTGGTGCCGAACGGATAGTAGTCGGCGCCGATGATCTTGCCGCCGGCCTTCTCATAGGCTGCCGTGATCGCCTCGGTCATCTTCTGCGGCCAGGCATAGTCCGAAGCCATGACATAGATCGTCTTGCCGAGGTTCTCGGCCACCCACGGCATCATCGGGTCGACCTGCTGCATCGGGATCGGGCCGGTGGCGACGAAGTAGCGGTTGCATTCGCCGCCTTCGAAATTGGTCGGGTAGAAGAACAGCTTCTTGGCCTTCGAGGTGACCGACAGCGTGGCGCTGCGTTCGGGCGAAATGATCGTGCCCATGATCACGTCGACCTTGTCTTCGTTGATGAGCTTGCGCGCCTTGTCGATGGAGCCCTTGGTCGTGGTCTGGTTGTCCTCGATGATGAGCTCGACCTGGCGTCCGCCAATGCCGTTGGCGGCGTTGAGTTCGGCGGCGGCCAGCTTGTAGCAATTGAGCAGCGTCTCGCCGAGAATCGCCTGCAGCCCGGTGATCGGGATCGATAGGCCGACCTTGACGGTGTCGGCGGCGCGCAGGATCGACGGCGCGCCGACGATGGCGAAGGCGGCCGCGGCGCCGCCGGATTTCAAGACAGTTCTTCTGCTTATCATTGTTGTGTTCCCTTCCAGTCCCAGGCGCGCCCCATGCACGCCTTACAAGTCAACAAGTTCCCAGGCGCGCTTCACGCGCGCTCTATAGGGCCAACAGATCCTTCAGCAGGGTCTCGTCGGCGAAGGTCTCAGGCGCACCTTCGTGGACTATCCTGCCCTTCTCCATCACCAGGCAGCGGTCCGATGCCTTGAGAACGAGATCGAGATTCTGCTCGACAAGAATGATCGCGATGCCGCGCTCGCGGGCGATGCGCGGCACCAGTTCGGCGATCGACTGCACGATGTTCGGCTGGATGCCTTCCGAGGGTTCGTCGAGCAGCAGCACCGACGGCAGGCCGCATAGCGCGCGACCGATCGCCAGCATTTGCTGCTGGCCGCCCGAAAGCGTGCCGGCAACCTGCGCTTCGCGCTCCCGCAGGATCGGAAAATAGCCGAAGATGTCGTCCGGGATGCCACCGTCGCCACGGTCCTTGGCGGCGCGGGTGCCGACCTCCAGGTTTTGCCGCACCGTCAGCTGGTTGAAGATCCCGCGCCCCTGCGGCACATGCGCGATGCCTGCCCGCGCGCGGCGGAAAGCTGGCGCGTTGGTGAGGTCTTTATCACCGAGAACCACCGCGCCTCCGCTCGCTCGCAAGCCGCCGGCGATGACGCGCAGCAGCGTCGTCTTGCCTGCGCCGTTGCGGCCAAGCAGGCCGACGACTTCGCCGGACGCGACACTGAGGTCGATGCCGTTCAGCACCGGGAGCAGGCCGTAGCCGGCCGAGACGGCAAGTGTCCGCAGCATGCTCAGCGCCTCCCCAGATAGACGTCGCGGACCATCTCGTCGGTCTCGATGTCGTGGAAAGGACCGCTGCGCAGTCGGCGTCCCTGGTGCAGCACCAATGTCTCGCAGTTCAGCGCCCGCACGAAGCGGATGTCGTGCTCGACGGCAACGATCGAGAACTCGCCCTTGAGCCGCAGCAGCATGTCGGCCGTCGCCAGCGTCTCTTGTGGTGTCATGCCGGCGGTCGGCTCGTCGAGCAAAAGCAACTTTGGCTCTATCGCCAACGCCATCCCGATCTCCAGCCATTGCTTCTGGCCATGCGCGAGCTCGCCGGCCAGCGTGGCGGCACGGTTACCGAGCGCGACCAGTTCCAAGAGTTCACCAACCGGGCGCACTGGCGAAGGCGCGCCCCAGCGCGCGACCTTCAGATTGTCCTCCACCGAGAGGTTCGGGAAAACCGAGGGAATCTGGAATTTGCGGGCGATGCCGAGCCGGGCGATGCGATGCAGCGGCAATCCGGCGATGTCATGGCCGAGGAAGCGCACGCTGCCGCTGGTCGGACGCAGCGTGCCGGTCAGCACGTTGAGGAAGGTGCTCTTGCCAGCGCCGTTCGGCCCGATGATGCAGCAAAGTTCCTTGTCTCGTACGGCGAGGTTCAGAGCCTCCAGCGCCTGCAGTCCGCCAAAGCGGATACCGACATTTTCAGCCTGCAGCAGGATGTCGCTCATTGCGCGCGCCTCCCGCCCTTGAACAGGTCTTTCAGCCGCGCGTAGATCGACAGGATGCCATCCGGCAGGACGAAGACGATGATGACGAAGACACAGCCGAGCAGCAGCGGCCACAGGCTCGGGTTGAAGCTGCTGATCGTCTGCTGCGCGCGCTGAATGAAGATGGCGCCCAGTACTGGCCCAAGCAGCGTGCCGCGTCCGCCGACCGCCACCCAGACGATGACTTCCGTAGACAGAAGCAGCCCGGACAGATCGGGTGCCACCAGCCCGGCCATACAGACATAGAGGGCGCCGGCAAGGCCGGCGATCGCCGCCGACAGGACGAAAGTGACAAGCAGCCGCAATGGCGCGTTGTGGCCGAGCGCGGCCGCCCGGATTTCATTGTCTTGAATGGCGGTCAGCACTGTGCCCCAGCGGCCACGGC
>NZ_RZPH01000381.1:0-5233 GCF_004022825.1 Mesorhizobium sp. M7A.F.Ca.CA.004.04.2.1 | reverse complement strand
ACCCAAGCCGCCGACGGCGGCGCCTTGTTCGGTACGGGAGCACGCCGAGAGCGGAATGAGCAGGCTCAAAATGAGCAGCGTCTTTTTCATCGTTTCTCTCCTGAGGCTACTATTAGCCAAAGCTTAAATGCTTAAGAGAGCTTTTCGATCCATCGACCGTTGCCTGCCATTCAAGCCTGGCCGTGGCGGAGCCGCGCGCCTTCGGCTCAAATCGTACCCTCACTGGTGGACGGGTGCGCGAAGTCGTCGCTTGGTGCAAACGTTGGCCGTGGACTTCCGCACTCGCACAAGGGAGAACGGATGAAACAGAGGACAGGATCCGCGGCGAACCGAACGGGCCAGGCTGATTGCGCGCCTGGCCAGCAAGGTTTGGAAGTCGACCCGAACTAAGCCGGCTGCAGTTCCCTGCGTGGCAGTGGCGGGAACGCGATGGCGATGCCGACCGCGCCGAGCCCGATAAGAGCAGAGCCGATGAAAAGCCAGGAATAGTTGGCGTAGGCATCGAACACCATGCCGCCGGCAAGCGGTCCCAATGCCATGCCGAGGCTGGACAGCATGGTGGCGGCGCCGAACACGGTGCCGAGGATGCGCTGGCCGAAATATTCGCGCGCCAGCACCGCATAGAGCGGCATGACGCCGCCATAGGTGGCACCGAAGATAACGGCCAGCATGTAGAACTGCTCAAGCTGGCTGATCGACAGATAGGCGGCAATGACGATCGCCTGGATCGCCAGGCCCGCGATCAGCACCGGCTTGACGCCCAGCCGGTCGGCCAGCACGCCGTAGAAGAGCCGGCCGCCAAGGCCTGCCAGACCTTCGACACTGTAGATCGAGACCGCTGCCATGGGGGCGACGCCGCACAGCATGGCATAGCTGACCATATGGAAGATCGGTCCGGAATGCGCCGCGCAGCAGGCAAAGAAGGTCAGCCCGAGCACGATGAATTGCGGCGAGCGCAGCGCCTGGCTGACTGTCAGGCCGGCACCTTCGGCAGCCGGCGCGGAGCCGGTGTCGACCAAGAGGGGCTTCGGCGGCTGGCGCACCAGCAGCACCACCGGCAACAGCAGCACCCAGGCGGTAATGCCGATGTCGAACATGGCGGTGCGCCAGTCATAGGCGGAGATCAACCAGCGGGCGAAGGGCGAGATCGTCATCGGCGCCACGCCCATGCCGGCCGAGACCAGTGAGACGGCAAGGCTGCGGTTGGTGTCGAACCAGCCTGTGGTCAGCGCGATCATCGGCGCAAAAAAGGCGCTTGCCGCGAGACCGACCAGGACGCCATAGGTGATCTGGAAGCTCAGCAGCGAACCGGCGCGGCTGGCCAGCACCAGCGCCAACCCGAGCAGCACCGCGCCGATCATCACGACGATGCGGGCGCCAAAACGGTCCGATATCGCGCCCCAGGCGAAGCCACCAAGGCCCATCACCAGGAAGTTGAGCGTCATGGCGCTGGAAATGCCGGCGCGCGACCAGTTGGTGTCGATCGCCATCGGCTCCAGGAATATCGCCAGCGAAAACATCGTCCCGATGGCGACACAGGACATCAGCGCGCCAGCGGCGACGATGACCCAACGATAGGAAAGGCTCATTCAAATCTCCCATGCCTAAAGGCAGCGCTGCGCGCTGCTTGCACCCGAAGGACGCCGGCACCGGGTTCGATCCTACAATCCGGTTGCATTTTTTATCCAGTTTGACGTGACGCCGTTTTCGGCAGCTCAGATCGGCAGTTCCGACGTGTATTTGATCGTCTGGCTGGGGACGTCGGTCTTGACGTTCTGCACGCCCTTGATGCGGCTCAGATGCTCCGACTGGAAGCGGCGGTAATCGTCGATGCCGGCTGCCACCACGCGCACCATGGCGTCGCAATCGCCGAGCATCAAATAGCACTCCATCACCTGCGGCAGCTTGGCGACTTCGGTGGCGAAATGCTCGATCGTGTCCTCATCCTGCGTTTTCAGCCAGATGCGGGTGAAGAAGGTGAGGCCCTTGCCGATGCTGCCGGGGTTCAGCACTGCGACGTAGCGATCGATGATGCCGGCTTCCTCCAGCAGCTTCACGCGCCGCAGGCAAGGAGAGGGCGACAGGCCGACCTCTTTGGCCAGATCGTTGTTGGCCATGCGGCCGTCGCGCTGCAGCGCCCGCAGGATCCGCTTGTCGATCTCATCCAGCTTCATGGCTCTAGATTCCATCTATTTTGAAATTAATGGCACTCAATGCCGAACCTAGTTGAAGTACAACAATATTCGCAACCATATTGCGGAGAATTGTGGGTATGTTTGCCGCCAGTGTCATGAGAGTTCAAACGCAGGGCAGCGGCGGCCGCGAGGCGCGCCAGTGGAGACACATGAGCATTTCACAGGCAGTCGAGGCGGCGGGCAATGGTTCGGGATCCGAATTCCGCCGAGGCGTGGCGTCCTGCGCGCCGGTGCTGTTCGGCACCATCCCCTATGCGCTGGTGCTTGGCGCCCAGGCCACGCAAAAAGGGCTGAGCACGGTCGAACTGTCCGCGATGACAGGGCTGAATTTCGCCGGCGGTTCGGAATTCGCGGCGATCCAATTGTGGACGTCGCCGCCGCACATCGTGCTCATCGTCGCCATCACCTTCCTGGTCAACAGCCGTCATTTGCTGATGGGTGCGGCACTGGCGCCGTTCCTGCGCCACCTGCCGCGGCGCAAGGTGTTTCCGGCGCTTTTCTTTATGTGCGACGAGAGCTGGGCGCTGGGTCTGGCCGATGCCAGACAGCGCACTGCTGCCGGCATCATGCCGGCCTTCAGCCCGCGCTACTATATGGGCGCGGCGCTGGCGATGTATCTCACCTGGGTGGTCTTCACCACGCTGGGTGCCTTGCTCGGTCCGATGCTCGGCGACGTCGGGGCCTATGGTTTCGACATGGCGTTCCCGGCTGTCTTCCTGGTGCTGATGCGCGGCATGTGGACGGGGATGGCGGCGGCGCGACCCTGGCTGGTCAGCCTGGTCGTGGCGGCACTGGTCTATCTCTTCGTTCCCGGCGCCTGGTATGTCGCCGCGGGCGCCATGTCGGGTCTGGTCGCGGCCTGGCTGATGGCGAGTGATGCATGATCGATGCAACGACCTTTTTCACCATCGTGCTGATGGCCGGCGTCACTTATCTCACGCGCATCGGCGGCTATGTCGTGCTGCGCAACCGCACACTCAGCGCCCGTGCCACGGCTGTGATGGAAGCTGCGCCCGGTTGCGTGCTGATCTCTGTCATCGCACCGGCCTTCGTGTCGAAGTCCCCGGCGGATATTCTGGCGCTGGCTGTTACGCTGGTGGCCGCCACGCGGCTTTCCATGCTGCCGACTGTGCTGATCGGAGTCGCTTCGGCGGGGTTGCTCAGGCATTTCATCGGCTAGAAAGGCAGCGGCCAGTTGGCTCAGAGGCTCTTTGGCCACTGTTGGGCGGCATGTATGACGGTAAGTATTTCGACGGCATCTTCGCTTACGCGATAGGGGACGATATATGGGATATCGGCCAAAACGAGTTCTCGCGTCGCCTTGATGCGTCCAACGCGACCCATAGCCGGCTGTTCGGTAAGCAACTCCGCTGCGGACAAGATGCGCCCAATGACACGGGCGGCAGCTTCGGGACTGTCTTTCTCGATATGCGCGCCGATTTCGCCAAGCCGACGCAAAGCCCGCTTGGTCCAACGGATTGTCTTGCGGCTCATGGATCAGCCGGCGGGCTTGACGTATTTCCCGATCACGGCGGCCAACTCTTGTTCGCTGGCGAACTCACCGCGCTCGGCCTCGGCCAATCCGGCCTCTATCTCAGCGAGTTGCCACTCTTGACGAGCTACAAAGTCTTCGATGGCCTTGGCGGCCACATAAGAGCGCGAGCGATCGAGCTTTTCGGCAAGTTGGTCGAGCCTGTTTGTCGTGTCGTCGGGGAGGCGTACGGTGAAAGCCGTCATGGTTTCGATCCACTTGGTTCATTGTGATTGTGAGTGAACCAAGGTGGATCGTCAAGTCACACCCAAAGGACTCTGGTCGCTTCGCGCTGTTTACTGTCAGGAAAACAAGCGGGGAGCGCATTGAAAAAGGGCGGGCGCCAAGCGCCTGCCCTCCAATTTAAGTCTTTTCCCTATGCGGCAGCCGCGACACCCTGGCTGGCTGCCACCACGGCATCGACCTTGGCGGTCGCCTTGGCGAGCGCTGCGGTCACCGCGTCAGGACCCATGCCGACGCCTTCGATACGGATGACATCGACATCGGTCATGCCGAGGAAGCCGAGCACGCCGCGCAGGTAGGGAATGGCGTGATCGAACTGCACGGCCGCACCTTCGGAATAGATGCCGCCCGAAGCCAGCACGATATAGACCTTCTTGCCGGTGACGAGACCCTTGGGGCCGTTCTCGCCATAGGAAAAGCTCTTGCCGGAACGAGAGATATGATCGACCCAGGACTTCAGCGTCGAGGAGATGTTGAAGTTGATGAAGCCTGTGGCCAGGATCACGGTGTCGGCAGCAAACAGCTCGTCGAGCACGACATCGGAGACGCCGACGACCTCAGCCTGGCGCGCAGTGCGCGCTTCCGCCGGCACGTAGATGCCGCTCGCGTAGTCGGCGTCGATATGAGGGAGCGGATTGGCGACGAGGTCGCGCACGACGAGCGTGTTCGACGGATCGGCGGCGACGAGCTTTTCAGCGAATTCGGTAGCGATGCGGGTCGAATGGGAGGCGGCGCCGCGCGGGCTCGAAGTGATGAGAAGAATGGACATTTTGGGCTCTCCAGCGGTTGGAATGATTTGTCCCGCCAGATATGGGACTTTCGATCCATTCAATAAACTGGTATACTTTCTATACGATCCATCTATAAGTTAGATATCACGATGCGGCCCAATCCGACGCTCGATCAACTTCAGATCTTTGTGACAGTCGCCGAAGCCGGCAGCTTCTCGGCCGCCGGCCGCAGGCTCAACCGGGCACAGTCCGTCATCAGCTACGGCATAGCCAATCTCGAGGCGCAGCTGGGGCTGAAACTGTTCGAGCGCGAGGGTACCCGCGAGCCGCAACTGACCGAGATCGGCCGGGCGATGCTGGAGGATGCGCGGCGCATGATCGGTGTGCTGCAGCGCATCCGCTCGCGCGTCGACGGCCATCATCAAGGGCTCGAGGCTGAAGTCGCGCTGTCGGTCGACGCAGCGTTGCCGTCGCCGGTGCTGGTGCGGGTGCTGAAGGCGTTCGAGGCGCAGTTTCCGACCGTGATGCTGCGC
>NZ_RZPH01000380.1:0-5238 GCF_004022825.1 Mesorhizobium sp. M7A.F.Ca.CA.004.04.2.1 | reverse complement strand
ATACACGCGCACGATGAGTTACTGGCAGAATTCCGAGCTTTCCGCGATCGGCCATCCGGCCGACGACAGGGAGAAAGCGCTTCTGGCGCCCTACCCCGGCCGCGTCCCGGCCGATGTCATGGACGGTACATGGCGGCCGCCGGTGACCGACGGATCGGGCCAGGACCGCCGCGTGCTGAAGGCAGCCTTCGATCTTTTGAAAAGTGTCGGCTACCACGTGCAGAATGGAACGATGCTCGATCCCGAAGGCAAACCCTTCAGCTTCGAAATCCTGACCGCATCGCAGGACGAGGAGCGCCTTGCCGGCATCTACCAGCGCACGCTGGAGAAGATCGGCATCGATCTCACCATTCGCAGCCTCGACGGCGACCAGATCCAGTCGCGCAAGCAGCGCTTCGACTTTGAGGTCCTGATCGGATCGAGCGGCTTCAACAATTCGTTGTCGCCCGGCATCGAGCAGAGCGGGCGCTGGAGTTCCGCCGCGGCCAGGACGGAAGGCTCGTTCAATCTCGCAGGCGTCGCCGATCCGGCTGTGGACGCGGCGATCGAGGCGATGCTGCGCGCCCGCTCCAAGGAGGATTATGTTGCCGCCGTTCGCGTTCTCGACCGGCTGCTGATCTCCGGCAACTACATGGTGCCGATGCAGCACAACACGCAGCAATGGATTGCCTACTGGAACTACCTGGAACATCCGCAAAAGACGCCCATATTCGGGTATCAGCTGCCAACATGGTGGCGCAAACCCAACTGAGGGATCAGGAGATCGAGATGAGCGAATTGAACGCCATCACCGTCGATGTGGTGTCCGATGTCGTCTGCCCCTGGTGCTTCATCGGCCAGAAGCGGCTCGACAGGGCGATTGCCGCCGTCGGCGATGTCGACGTGCATGTCCGCTGGCGGCCGTTCCAGCTCGATCCGACCATTCCGCCTGAAGGCAAGGACCGCCGCGAATACATGCTGGCAAAATTCGGCAGTGATCAGCGCATCCGCGAGATTCACGCCCGCATCGAGCCGCTGGGCGAAATCGAAGGCATCTCGTTCGCCTTTGACGCCATCAAGGTGGCGCCGAACACGCTGGATGCGCATCGGCTGATCCGCTGGGCAGGTGCCGCCGGCGAAGCCATTCAGAACAGGCTTGTGCGCCGGCTGTTCCAGCTGAATTTCGAGGAAGGCGCAAACATTGGCGATCATGCCGTGCTGGTCGAGGCGGCGCGCGAGGCCGGCATGGATGCGTCCGTGGTCGCCACGCTTTTGCCGACCGAGGCCGATGTCGAGGCGGTGCGCACCGAGATCGCCACCGCGTCGCGCATGGGCATTTCTGGCGTGCCGTGCTTCCTGCTCGAGGACAAATACGCGGTCATGGGCGCACAGGATGCCGACACGCTGGCCGATGCCATTCGCCAGGTGGCGGCCGCCAAGGCGCGCGGCGAACTGGACAAGGCCGGCTGAGCCGACCGCCCTCTCCTCTCCGCGACAGCAGCAAACGTTACTTCACCGTCGCTTTGGCCTTGCTGATGAAAAATCCATGGCCGTTCGTGGCGGTGCAGGTCAGTCCCTTGGTTGACGACTGGCACGAGAACGGCCCGGCGCTCCAGCTGTTGCCGTAGCCAAGCTTGTCGACATCGCTGCAGCAGCCCTGCTCGCCCGGGTTTTTGATCAGAGTGGCTGGCCCCTTCGGACCCAGGATAATCGTGACGTAGCTCGGCTCGACGCGCGAGCAACTCAGCTCCGGGCCGCCATCCTTTGGCTCATAGGTGCCGGTGCCGCCTTTGGCCGTGTAGATGCAGCCGATGTTGCCGGACGGCGTGTTGAACTCGATCTGGCCTTCGGCGCTGGCCGGGATGCTCTGCGCGCCGGCATGCGCCAACGGTACGAGGGGCAGCCAGGCGAAGAGGGACAGGATTGCGGCCGCGCGTGCAAGCATTGGGAGCTTCCTTGTTGGAGAACCGGACATGCATGAGTGTCGACGATGGCGGGCAAGGTTCAATCCCAGGTGGATGAATTGTCAAACGCAGTCCCTCAGCTGACCGGACAAGACGGAACGCGCCGCTCGATCGATTCTCCCGTCACTTCCTGCCCCTGGCAAGGACGACCACGGCATTCCTGGCGAGTCACGAACCGCAAATTTTCGAGCTCTCTGGGCCGTCCGCAGTGAGAAAACCGATCGCTCGACACGATTTCGAGTTCACGAAACCGTGTGAAAGCCTTCCCCAGGGGAAGCTCCATCGACGGCATTTTATTGAAGATCAAGTATCTGAAATCAATATCGATATTTTGATTATTGCCGACCGTTGTCGCTATATTTCAGCGTGTAATCTGTTGCCTCACGGCAACGGCTGCCGGGGCAATCCGGTCGGGCCGGTTTTAAATTAATGGAAAATGATCAATTGGTGTTACCATCCGTAACAAAAGAAAAAAGGTTTGGGCGGGATCGTGATTCGGGTCGGTAGACCATCGCAAGAGTCAGTACCGGAAAAAACACCTCGCGATGCCGCAGGGCGATCGCTTCTGACGCCGGTGTCGTCGATGCGCAGCTTCTGGGGCTTGATGCGGGCCTACTGGGTTTCCGACCGCTGGAAGGAAGCCTGGACGCTGACGCTGGTGATCGCGGTGCTCACCGCGCTGTCTAGCAAGGCCGGTGTCTGGTTCGCCGAAGCCTCCGGCGAACTGGTCAATTCGATCGCCTTCTTCCATGACGCCGCCAACACCACGCCGCTTCGCTCGCTGCTGGTCAATGCCGGCGTCCTCGTGCTGCTGGTCGTACTCAAGGACGCTGGCTTCACCGGCATCCGCAATCTTGTCTCGGCGACATTGCACCGCAAATGGCGCGGTTGGCTGGACAGCCGCTTCAATGAAGCGCTGCTGGATGGCAACCATACGCATTTCCATGCCCAGCATGCATCGACCGGCAGCGGCGCACCGGCCCCCGACAACATCGACCAGCGTGTCCAGGAATCCATCAAGGACATGACCGGGGGCGCCATCGGGCTCGCCATGGGCGTACTGGCCGTCGCCACCTCGCTCTTTTTCGTCGGCCAGAAGCTGCTCGAAAACTCCGTCGAGGTGAAGGGGCTGGAGTTCCTCGGCAGCTATGGCAGCGCCATCCTCGCCTTCCTGGCCGTCGCCACCTATGTGCCGCTGAACACATGGATCGCCGTCAAGCTCGGCGGCCTGCTCGAGCGCCTCAACGTCAGGATGCAGAAGGCCGAAGGCAGCTATCGCGGCGAGCTGACGACGTTCCTGCGCCGCTCCTTCCATGTCGCGGCGTCTCAGGGCGAAGGCGTGCAAAGGACCATGCATGGCCGGCTCTATGTCGATATCGACGGCACCTGGACGCGGCTGAACATCGTCAACACCGTCTATATGTCGTTCGAGCTGATCTATAATTTCATCGGCGCGCGCATTGTCGCCTATGGACCGGGCCTCGTGCCGTTCATCCACAACCGCCTCGATCTGAAGGGCTATATAACCGGCTCCGAGCTGGTCAATTCTCTGATCGGCCAGTGTTCGTGGTTCATCCACGTCATGCCCGCCATCGCCACGTTGCGCGCCAACAGCCAGCGTGTCACCGAACTGGCCAACGCGATCGAGAATGTCCAGCATCCGCAGGAATTCTACAGCCAGACCGGCCGCTCCGATTTCCACTACACCAGCCAGAACCCGGTTTTCGGCTTGACCATCCAGAAGCTCGAACTGGCGCATCAAGGCGAGGATGCGACGCCCTTCCTCAGCGCCGCCAATCTGCGCTTCCGGCGCGGCGAATGGACTTTCCTGAAGGGCGAGTCCGGCTGCGGCAAGACCTCGCTGATCAAGGCGATCAACGGCCTGTGGCCCTATGGCCGCGGCACCATCGTCTTCCCCGAAGGCGTGAAGAGTTTCTATGCCGCCCAGGAGGTCAAGCTGCAGCCCGTGTCGCTGAAGCAACTGGTCTGCCTGCCGGGCTCCGAGCACGACCATGGCGACGCGCAGGTGGCGTCGGCGCTGCACAAGGCCGGGCTCGGCGACTTCATCGAGCACATGGCCGACGAAAGCCGCGAAGGCAAAAGCTGGGACCAGGTGCTGTCGGGCGGCCAGAAGCAGAAGCTGGTGGTGGCTCGCATCGTGCTGCAGCAGCCGGGGCTGCTGTTCCTCGACGAGGCGACCGGCGCGCTCGACCCCGATGGCAAGGTCGCCTTCCACCAGGCCATCAAGGACAATTGCCCCGATGTCACCGTGATCAGCGTCATGCACGAGGCGGTTGCGCCGAGATCGATGACCGGCAGCGAATTCTATCACAGCATCGTCGCGATCGCCGACGGCGTCGCCACCAAGAAGCCGCTGGTTCCGACCCTGCCCGCCGAGCTCACCACCATTCTCGTGCAGCCAAGGCCGGTCCCAAGGCCGGTCGAAGACAAGTGGCTGCGCTTCTCGCGCCGGCTGAAGCAGAAATAACGGCTATTCCACCCCGGTCTGCCGAGGCGAACGGGGGTCGGCGATCACAGTCTCGCGATCTTGGCCGCTCGTCGGCATTTTCCCTCCTCACCGCGATTGACACGGCAAGGCGCGCTCCTATGTTGCGCCCGCTTGCAGATAGTAAAAACGCGAACCCGCAAGCGGAAAGGTCACCGCGCCATGCCTGGCGACAGTCACAGTCGAACGCAACAGCCGTCCGCCCTGACGTGACCTCACATGGTTCATGTCCTGCCGGACGGCAAGGAGTGAGCCATGAACGAAATTACCACAGTGGCAAGCGACGAAGCCGTCGCGATTGCCCGTATCCTAGCCAACGATCACGTCGCCGACATTGTCGAGGCCCTCAACAGGGAGCCTCGAGAGACCGCGACGGAACTGCTCTGTGAAGTGACGTTCGAACGTCTGGTCGAGATATTCGACCAGCCGGAACTCGACGGCGCGTCCGAACTCATGGAAGCGCTGCCGCGCGCCAAGGCGGGCAAGCTGCTCACTGCCATGTCGGTCGACCGGGCCGCCGACATCCTGCGCGAGCTGGAGGAGCCGGCCCGTTCCGAGCTGCTTGGCGGGCTTGCGCCGCCGCTGCGCGCAACCCTGCTCTCCATCCTCGGCTATCCCGAAGGCAGCGCCGCATCGATCATGACGACGGAGTTCGTCAGCGTGCCCTCGGACTGGACCGTCGGGCAGACGCTCGACTACATCCGCAAGGTCGAGCGGACACGCGAAACCGTCTACGCGATCTATCTCGTCGATCCGCAGACGCACCTGCTCGTGCGCTCGACGGGCCTG
>NZ_RZPH01000037.1:0-14751 GCF_004022825.1 Mesorhizobium sp. M7A.F.Ca.CA.004.04.2.1 | reverse complement strand
GGGTGTTCCAGAAAACACCAACGCCTCATTCCGCTGGAACACCCCTCATCCGTCTCGGCGCTGCGCGCCGATCCACCTTCTCCCACAAGGGGAGAAGGGAAGAGTGTGCTACGGCATCAACTGATACTCATAAAGCTTCTGGTAGAGCCCACCCTGCTTGAGCAAGGTCTTGTGCGGGCCGCTTTCCACCACCTTGCCGGCTTCGAGCACCACGATCGTGTCTGCCTGGTGCACCGTCGATAGACGGTGCGCGATGACGATCGTCGTGCGGCCTTCCGTCAATTGCTGCAGCGCGTCGCGGAACAGCGCTTCCGATTCGGCATCAAGCGCGCTGGTCGCTTCGTCCAGCAGCAGGATCTCGGCATTGCGCAGCATGGCGCGTGCGATCGAGATCCGTTGGCGTTGGCCGCCCGATAGCAGGCCGCCATTCTCACCCACATCCGTCTCGTAGCCTTTCGCCTGTGCGCTGATGAAGTCATGGGCGTTGGCCGCCTTGGCGGCGGCGATCACCTCTTCGTCGGTCGCACCCTCGCGCCCAAGCCGGATGTTGTGCATGATGGTGCCGGCAAACAGGAATGTATCCTGGCTGACATAGGCGATCTTTTCCCGCAGCGATGCGAGCGTCGCATGGGAAATATCCTGGCCGTCGAGCAGCACCCTGCCGCTCTTCGGGTCGTACATGCGCATGATCAAGTTCAGAACGGTCGACTTGCCGCCGCCGGAAGGCCCGACCAGCGCCGTCATCTTGCCGGGCGCAAGCGTCAGATCGAACCTGTCCAGCACCGGCGGCCCATTCTGATAAGCGAAGTCGACGGCGTCAAACTGGATCTCGCCCGGTCCGGCCAGAAGCGGCTTCGCGTCGGGCTTCTCGACCAGAGTCAGCGGCTGGTCGGCGAGCTCGAACATCATGCGCACGCCGACAATACCGCTTTCCAGCGATATGCGCACGCGCGCAAGGCGCTTTGCCGGCTCATAGGCAAACAGGAGCGCTCCGATGAAGGCCATGATGTTTCCCGGCATCTGGCCGCCCTGCAAGACCAGGAAGCCGCTGACGAAGATGGCCCCGGCAATAGCCAGCCCGGCCAGCGTCTCCATCACCGGGCTTGTCGCAGCCTCCAGCGTCGCGATGTTGTTGGCCCGGTTCTCGACGTCCGACACAGCCTTGTACATGCGGTTGCGCATTGCGCCTTCGAGGTTGAAGGATTTGACGACGCGCACGCCGATTGCCGTTTCCTGCATCACCTGCACGATCTGGCCGACCGAGCGAAACTCCATCGCGGCGAACTTGCGAACACGTTTGAGGATGCGGTTGACCCCGTAGATAGCCAAGGGGCCGATGACGAAGCAGATTATGGACAAGGCTGGCTGCTGCCAGACCATGACTCCTACCAGGACAACCAGCGACAACAGGTCGCGCACATAGGACGTGACAACGAGGTCGAGCACGTTGCGCGCCGCCTGCGCATTGTTGGTCATGCGTGTGATCAGGTCGGACGACGAGGTCGAATGGTAGAATTCGATGCCTTGCGCCAGGATGCGGTCGTAGATCTTGCGCTGGCGATCGGCGATGATGGCGTTGCCGACCCGGCTCATGAAATAAGCCTGGATGAAGTTGGCGAGACCCTTGAGAATGAAGATCGTGGCGACCCCCGCCGCAATCAGGTTGACGCGGTCAATCCGCTTGAAGACCACGAATTCGTCGGTGATCTCTTTGAGAATCCAGGCGCTGGCGCCGGTCGTGGCGGCCACCACAAGCATCGACAAGATCGCGGCGCCGTAGCCAAACCTGTGCTGATAAAAGGATTCCCGGATCAACCTCGCAACGAGGCGCTGGTTTTCCGTCGAGCGGAAGAAACGAAACAAACGGCGGATCCTTGAAACCGGGACAACGAAGGCGGCTTATAGAGGGAGTTGCGGCCGGATGGAACCATCCGCGGCCGCCGCGGACAAACCGCTGTTGCAAGCGGCATCGACGGGATGCGATTTTCAGCCTCGGCACTATCAGATGATTCTTTTGACGGGATGACGACAGATGGCTTTCGACCTTATCGTTCGCGGCGGCACACTGCCTGATGGCAGGGTTGCCGACATCGGCATCAACGGTGAGACGATCACGGCGATCGAGCCCACCCTGCAGGGTCCTGCGCGGACCGAGGTCGACGCCCGCGGCAACCTGGTCTCGCCGCCCTTCGTCGATCCGCATTTCCACATGGACGCGACGCTCTCCTACGGCATTCCGCGCATCAATGCGTCGGGTTAACTGCTCGAAGGCATTTCGCTATGGGGCGAGTTGAAGCCGCTTTTGACGCATGAGGCGGTGCGTGATCGCGCATTGGCCTATTGCGACTGGGCGGTGTCGATGGGCCTACTCGCAATCCGCACCCATGTCGATGTCTGCGATGACAGGCTGCTGGCGGTCGAGGCGCTGCTCGAGGTCAAGAAGACGGTCGCTCCCTATATCGACCTGCAACTGGTCGCTTTCCCGCAGGACGGGTTTTATCGCGCTCCATCGGCGCGTGAAAACACCATTCGCGCGCTCGACATGGGCGTCGACATTGTCGGCGGCATCCCGCATTTCGAGCGCACCATGGCCGACGGCACGCGCTCGGTAACGGAGCTGTGCGAGATCGCGGCCAGGCGCGGCCTGATGGTCGACCTGCATTGCGACGAGACCGATGATCCGCTGTCGCGTCACATCGAACAGCTTGCGTATGAGACGCAGCGCCTTGGTCTGCAGGGCAAGGTCGCCGGTTCGCACCTCACCTCGATGCATTCGATGGACAATTACTATGTCTCGAAGCTGCTGCCGCTGATCGCCGAGGCCGACGTCTCGGTCATTCCCAATCCGCTGATCAACATCATGCTGCAGGGCCGCCACGACACCTTCCCGAAGCGCCGGGGCCTGACTCGGGTCAAGGAAATGCTGGCGCTCGGCATTCGCGTCGGCTGGGGCCAGGATTGCGTGCTCGATCCCTGGTATTCGCTAGGCACCGCCGACATGCTCGATGTCGCCTTCATGGGCCTGCACGTCGCTCAGATGTCGAGCCCGGCGGAGATGGCGCGCTGCTTCGACATGGTCACCAACGTCAATGCCGCGATCATGGGCCTCGATCATCTCGGCCTGGCGGTCGGCAAGCGCGCCAGCCTGGTCGTCCTCGATGCCGGCAATCCGGTGGAGGCCCTGCGCCTGCGCGCCGAACGCCTGTGCGTCATCGCCAGGGGCAAGGTGGTGGCGGAGCGGACGAAGCAGGAAACCAGGCTGTCCATCGACGGAAGGCCGGTACTTGTGAACCGACGGCACCATTCGCATCAGGACCAATAGGACACCGCATCTGCATCAAGGGTCTGAGCTTCGCCCGTCCGGAAATAAGTCTACATAAAGACTCCACTTTTATTCGAGGAGGATTCCATGTGGCGCAAGACTGTGATGGCGGTGGCGTTGACGGTGCTTTGCACCGGCTGCACGACGGTGACGGCAGAGGACCGCCGCGCCGCCGACGAAGCGAAATGCCGGTCCTACGGCTTCGTCAAGAAGAATGACGCCTTTGCCGAGTGTCTGCAGCGCATCGATCTGGAGCGGCGTGCGGAGCTCAGACGCACCCCGGCTTTCGACCCCTGGGACAGGCCGGTGATCTATCGGCCCATTATTCTCAGGCCGCAGCCAAAAGGGAACTGAATCGCGCAGACCCAGCCGATTCCCGAGGCTGGCCTTGCCGATTTCCGGTTTTCTCCTCGTCAAAGCCGCCGCTTCCGTCTACGACGCGGCTAACTAGGGAGGAATCGGGATCGGCATGACGCAGCCCGTGGCGCAGAATTCGACGATCAGGAATGTGCTTCTGGCCGGCATTCTGCTGATGCTGGCCGGCGACTTCCTGTTTGCGCTGAACGACGCCATGGGCAAGTGGCTGGTCGCCAGCTTCTCCGTCGGCCAGGTGGTGCTGATCCGCTCTATCGGCGCCTTCTTCGTGCTCGGCCCGATGATCGCCAATCAGGGCCCGGCCAAGCTGTTTCGCATGGAACGCCTGGAGCTGCAGCTGCTGCGGGTGGTGATGACCACGCTCGACACCGCGCTATTCTATGCCGCCGTGGTCTATCTGCCGCTTGCCGATGTGATGAGTTTCTACATGGCCGGGCCGATCTACGTTGCGGCACTCTCGCACCTCCTGCTTGGCGAAAAGGTCGGCTGGCGCCGCTGGATGGCGATCCTGCTCGGCTTCTGCGGCGTTTTGATCATGCTGAAACCGTCCTCGGCGGCGTTCTCGCTGTCATCGGGTTTTGCGCTGGTAGGCAGCATCTCCTTCGCCTTCGCCATCATCCTCAACCGCCGCCTGCGTGGCACCAGCGACACCAATCTGGTGACATGGCAAACCATCGGCACGCTGCTGGTCGGCGGTGTGCTGACCATCGGCGCCTGGCAGACGCCGTCGGCACTCGATCTCGGCGCCATGCTGCTGCTCGGTATCGTCTCCTGCGGCGCCCACCTGATGATCACCAGGGCGCTCAAGCTGGCGCCGGCTTCGACATTGGCGCCGCTGCACTACACACTGCTGCTGTGGGCGGTGGTGTTCGGCCTGGTGTTCTTCGGCGACGTTCCCGGTCCGCGCATCCTGATCGGCTCGGCCATCGTTGTTCTCGCCGGCCTGTTCATCTTCCATCGCCAGAAAGTGGTCGAGATCACTGTGCCGCCCGAAAACGTGCCGAAGGGCGTGAGTTAGTCCAGGCTCAGTCCCGGTGTATTGCTGCCAGATGCCGCGAAAACTCCGGCGTCTCCATCAACGCCTTGCAGCGAGCGAAACGGCCATCCGCATAAGCGCGAAAATCATCGACCGGGTTGTTGTTGGCGAGCTGGATCAGCCCCCACAAGGTCCACAACAGGTCGCACATTGCCTTGTAGATGACGATGCGGCCGCGCTCCGCCGGCCTCGCCTCGCCGCCGAAATAAGCGCGTATCATCTCTTCGTCCTGGGCGGCGTCGAACTTGCCCTCCACGCTGAGGTCGCCAAGGTCCCAGAGCGGATCGTTCATGCCCGAATATTCCCAGTCGACGATCCACATCCGCTCGCCAGTATCGAGAAAGTTCTCGCACAGCGGATCGCAGTGGCAGGCGACGATCGGCAGCGGATGGGCGGCCAGCGCCGAGCGGACGCTCTCGGCGTCTCGCACCACGTCATGATAACCGGCGGGCAGGGCGACCTCCTTGGTGGACAGCACCTTGAGGTAATCGTCGATCATCGCGAACAATTCGAAGCGGAAGGGAAACACCGCGCCTGAATCGTGCAGCTTGCGAAAGGCTTCGCCGGCGCGTGCCGGACTGCCCGGACGTGTCCGGAATTTCTCCGGCGACATCGTTTCGGCGCCGGCGATGTAGCGTGTCACCATCACCCCGGTACCGGGGTCGACATGCAGCACCTCGGGACTGACCCCTGCCTTTGCAGCTTCGCGCGCGGCCACCGCTTCGTTGGCCCGGTTGATGTATTCCTCGGTGCCCTTGCCGGGAATGCGCAGGCAGAAGTCGCCGGCCTTGAAGACGAGATTGGTGAGGCCGCCCAGCCGTTCCAGCGGCCCGCTGTAGCCGGCCAGCATGGGAATGGCGTCCAGTGCGGCACGCGCCTCGTCTGTCACCATGCCTGCGCCCCCACGCTGTTATTTGTCGCAGCGACGGTTCCACAATTTTCGCGCTTTGGCTATCATCACTGCGAGATCAAAAATTGGCGGACTGGATAAAAGTGGCGGACAGCAAACATCAGGGCGCGCTCGGCGCGGCCTACGCGGCAAAGCGGCCCGAAGAGGTGGCCGCACTCTATGACCGCTGGTCGGAAACCTATGACGCCGACATGTCGGCCGCCGGCTATCGCCATCCAACGATCTGCCTTGCGTTGCTGGCCCGCCATCTGCCGCGCGGTTCAGCACCGCTGCTCGATGCCGGGGCCGGCACCGGGCTCATCGGCGAATGGCTTGATATTGCTGGTTACCCGCAAGTCGAGGCACTCGATATTTCACAAGGCATGCTGGATCAGGCGGCCCGCAAGGGCGTCTATTCCGCGCTCCACTGCCTTGCGCTCGGCGGTCATCTGCCCTTTGCCGATGATGCCTATGCCGGGATCATCTCGGCCGGCGTCTTCACCTCGGGCCATGTCGGCGTCGCGGGGCTGGACGAGCTAATCCGCATCTGCCGCCCGGGCGGCGTGATCGTGCTGACGGTCAAGAACACGCTGTGGGATGCCGGCTTTGCCACGCGTGTCGGCGAGATCGAGGCGCAAGGCCTCGTCACCCGCGTTGAGGAAACGCGTCCTTACGTCTCCATGCCGGGCGAAGCCGACACCGTGCCAAGCCGCGGCCTCGCTTTGCGCGTTATTTGACCTACGCTTTGACCCTGGCGCCTGCCGGATCATACATCGGCTCGAGGTGGATATTGGCCGGTGTCCTCTCCATCGCAACCACCAGTTCATAGCCGCCGGAGACGAGAAAGTCGTCGCTCACCCCGTCGACGTTGCGCACATAGCCGTAGCCGATGTTCCTGCCCAGCGTGTAGCCGTAACCGCCGCTGCTGAGATAACCGACCGGCTCGCCATTGCGCAGGATGGTTTCGCGGCCGAGCAGCACGATCTCGGGGTCTTCGACCGTGAAGCCGGCAAAGCGTTTCTTCAGTGCCGCGCCGCTGGTCTTTTCCAGCGCGCGCCGTCCAACGAAATCGGTGTTCTTGCGCAGCTTGACCGCCCAACCGAGCCCGGCTTCCTGTGGCGTGTCGTTGGGGGTGATGTCGGATCCCCAGGCGCGATAGCCTTTTTCCAGCCTTAGCGATTCCAGCGCCCGATAGCCGACCGGTCGGATGTCATGCTTCTCGCCTGCCGCCATCAGTGCGTCGAAGACTTCGCCGGTGGCCGCGATCGGCACATGCAGTTCCCAGCCGAGTTCGCCGACATAGGTGACGCGCAGTGCCCGAACCGTGTGGCCGGCGATGGCAATCTCGCGCACATGGCCGAACGGGAAGCCGGCATTCGACACGTCGGCTCCGGTCGCCACCGAGAGCACGTCGCGCGCCCGAGGACCCATCAGCGACAGCGTGCCGAAATCCTCGGTGACGTCGACAAGCCTGGCGTCGAGCCCTTCGCCGATATGATCGCTGATCCATGAGGAATCATGCGTGCGGAAACCGGTGCCGGTGACGATATAGAACTTCTCTTCGGCCAGCCGCGCCACCGTCAGATCGGCCTCGATGCCGCCGCGCGTGTTGAGAAGCTGCGTATAGGTCAGCCGGCCGACCGGCTTGCTGACGTCGTTGGCGCAGATCCAGTCCAGCGCCTTCAACGCATCTGGCCCGGTCAGCTCGTATTTGGCGAAAGACGATTGATCGAAGATGCCGACCTTATCCCGCACATGCCGGTGTTCGTCGCCGACCGCCGCGAACCAGTTCTGCCGGCCCATCGAATAGATGTCCTGCGGCTCGACGCCTAGCGGTGCGAACCAGTTCGGCCGCTCCCATCCGAGCTTCGAGCCGAATACGGCGCGCTGCTGTTTCAGCCGCTCGTACAGCGGCGAGACGATGCGCGGCCTCCCGCTGGCATACTCTTCATGCGGAAAGCCGATCGTATAGTGTTTGCCATAGGCCTCCAGCGTGCGGTCGCAGACCCACTGCCGGTCGCGGTGCAGGTTGGAAAAGCGCCTGATGTCGACCACCCACAGGTCGAGCGGTGCTTCGCCATCGACCACCCACTGCGCCAGCACCCAGCCGGCGCCGCCGCCCGAGGCGATGCCGAAGGCGTTGAAGCCGGCGCCGACGAACATGTTGGCGCATTCGGGCGCTGTGCCGAGAATGAAATTGCCGTCCGGCGTAAAACTCTCCGGCCCGTTGATCATCTGCTTGACGCCGACGGTTTCCAGCGCCGGCACACGCGCGATCGCTTGGCTCATGTGCTGCTCGAAATGGTCGTAGTCGTCGTCGAACAGCCTGAATTCCCAATCATTGGGAACGTCGTCGCCGGGGAGACCAGTCGCCCAGGCCTGCGGGTTAGGCTCATAGCCGCCCATCACCAGCCCGCCGACTTCCTCCTTGAAATAGGTGCGTCGGTCAGGGTCGCGGATGGTCGGCGCGTCGGTCGCCAGCCCGTCGATCTTCTCGGTGATGATGTACTGGTGCTTCACCGGCTGAAGCGGCACGTTGATGCCGGCCATGGCCCCCACTTGCCGCGCCCATTGGCCGGCGCAGTTGACCACCTTGTCGCAGGCGATGTCGCCCCTGCTGGTCTTCACCGCCGCGATGCGGCCGTCCTTCATCTCGAAGCCGGTGACGCGAACATCCTCGAACAGTTTGGCGCCATGCATGCGCGCGCCCTTGGCCAGCGACTGCGTGATGTCGGAGGGGCTCGCCTGGCCG
Organism: Mesorhizobium sp. M7A.F.Ca.CA.004.04.2.1; assembly: GCF_004022825.1. Taxonomy (NCBI): domain Bacteria; kingdom Pseudomonadati; phylum Pseudomonadota; class Alphaproteobacteria; order Hyphomicrobiales; family Phyllobacteriaceae; genus Mesorhizobium; species Mesorhizobium sp. M7A.F.Ca.CA.004.04.2.1. The sequence continues at coordinate 6,377 of NZ_RZPH01000037.1, read as the reverse complement.
TCAGTCGGCAGCCAGGAGGCGCCGACGAGATCGCCGGTCTCCAGCAGCGGCCACATCCTTTTCACCTCGTCCGGCGACAGCAATTGCATGTCCATGCCGAAGCTTTTTGCTGTCGTCGCCAGCCTTTTGTACTCGGTCCAGCGGTCGGCGTTGGTGGCGAGCCTGAGGCAACCGGTCATCTTCCAGCCGGTGGCGAGACCGGTCTCGGCCTCCAGTCCCTTGTAGAGGTCGACGGAGTATTTCAGCACGCGGGTGATAGACGCCGACGAGCGCAATTGCCCGACAAGGCCGGCGGCATGCCAGGTCGAACCCGAGGTCAGCTTGCCCTGCTCCAGCAGCACCACGTCAGCCTTGTGGTCGCGCGCCAGATGATAGGCCGTCGAACAGCCGATGATGCCGCCGCCGATGACGACGATGGCGGCCTGGCTCGGCAATGTCATGATTTCTGTATCCCGTATTTTGTCCGGTAGTTTTCCAGTGCCGCGTCGAGCCGGGCGAGGTTTTCCTCGGTGTAGGCGACGTAGTCGATGCCCGGTGCGTCGAGATAGAGCTCGGAGACCATGCTCCACATCGCCTCGCGCAGCAGCGAGGCGCATTGCATGGCCGCGTGCGAACGGCGGATCGCCTCGTCCGGTTCCTTCATGAAGTAGGCGGTCAGGAAGGCAAAGGATTCCTCGTCGCTCATGCCGGCATTGGAGGCGGCGCCTGCGAGGTCGAACATCGCCGTGTTGAAGCCGGCATATTCGAAGTCGATCAGCCATAGTCTGTTGCCGTCGTCGAGAATATTGGCCGGCAACAGGTCATTGTGGCCAAAGACGATCGGCAGCAGTTTCTGCGCGCGCTCCAGTTCGTCGGCCAGTGTCAAAAGGCGCGGCAAGTCGCTGCGCTTGCGGCTGCCGCCTTCTTCAAGCGTGCGCGCATAGTCGCGAATGACATGGAACACCCAGAACATGAAGCCGGCGCCCGAGACGTGATTGGGCATCTCCCGGTGGAAGGCGCGCATCAGGGCCGCGACCCGGCCGAGATTGGCGCGCACGTCTTCCGCCAGATAGGTTTTCGCACCGAGAAATTCCGTCACCAGTATGCCTGGTTCGGCATGGCGGACGGCTGGCGCGAAACCGGCGGCATGCGCCGCCCGCGCGGTCATAACCTCGCGCTCGCGAAAGACATGGTGGAACGGATAGTCCTTGCCGAAGCGCACGACATGTCGTCCGGCCGCGTCCGTGACCACATAATTCGCGTTGCTCAGGCCGCCGGGCAGCGGTGCGATCTCGATGCTACCGGTCCAGCAGGGCAGGGCGCGGATGCGATCTTCGGCGGTCACGGAACATCCCTGGTTTGCTGGGCTTCGACAAGGCGCCGTGAACAGCGCAACGATGGCGGGAGAAACGTAAATGATCTCGTCGGTGCGGGACGCCAGGATCGGTATCCCGCACCGCACCGACGAGCCCCTTGGCCAGGTTTTTGAGCCCGGCATCCGCCCCCGCGGATCTGAAAATTCCTTGAACAGGCACGTTTCCAAACGGCCTGATCGCTGAGTTGCGGCACTGCCCCCAGTCGCAGATCTGAAGCCTGTTGATGTCTTCGATTTCACGCCAGGGCTGCCCGCTTGTCAATAAAAAGGTGTGACTTTTTTTGGGTATTTTGCCCGAAAGCGTAAGGTAGTTCCTTTAAAAGCACTTGAATTACCTTAAAATCGGTCAGGAGCATCAGTTCGGGAAACCAGATGGCCCAGTCCAAACGACACGGCGAGATCCTGCGGCTCCTGCAGGAAGAGGGCACCGTCACCATCGCCAGTCTGGCCGACCGGCTGGGCGTGTCGCTCGAGACGGTGCGCCGCGACGTCAAGCCACTGACTGGTGATGGCTCTGTCCTCAAGATGCATGGCGCCATCGGCCTGCCGTCGATGATCGGCGAAGCGCCGTTCGAGCGGCGTATGCGTGAGAACGCCGACGCCAAGCGCGTCATTGCCCGCATGGTCGCCGCCACCATACGCGACGGCGAATCGATCATGCTCGACACCGGCACGACGACCTCGTTCCTTGCGCGTGAACTGCTCGGCCACCGGCGCCTGACGGTCGTCACCAATTCCTCGGATATTGCCCGCACCCTGGCCACCATCAACGGCAACAAGGTCTATATGGCGGGCGGCGAGCTGCGCAGCGATTCCGGCGCTGCTTTCGGTGCCTCGGCGATTGATTTTGTCAGTCGTTTTTCGGTCAGCCACGCCATCATTTCCACCGGCGGCGTCGACGCGGTGATGGGCGTCATGGATTTTGATCTGGATGAGGCCGAGTTCGCCCGCATGGTGCTGTCGCGCGGCCAGCGGTCCCTCGTCATCACCGATCACTCGAAATTCGGCCGTCTTGGTCTGGTCCAGGTCTGCGGCTTCGACAGCTTTTCCGAACTCGCCACCGACCGCTCGCCGCCGCACGACCTGGCTGCCGCCCTGGCCCAGGCCGGCGCGCGGCTCAGCATCGCCGGCGAGGAAGCCGGGTTCTAGCCGAACACAAGCGACTGGTGGGCGCAGACGCCCGCAAAGGTGCCACCCGATACCGCAAAGGCAATATTGTGCATCGAACGTGCCGCGTCGCCGGCGGCGTAGACGCCGGGCACGGTCGTCTGCTGCCTGTCATCGACTGATATCACCGGGCCGAGGAGGCCTTCGGTGAAGCCGCAGCCGAGCTGTTCGGCCAGCGGGCTGGCCATGATGTTGCGCGGCGCGGTGAACATCGCCCTGACGCCGGCCTTTCGGCTATCGTCGAGGTGGACGATCAACCCGCCGGAGCCGTCTTCCCTTAGCTCGGCAACGCTGGTGGGCTCAAACCGCACCTTTCGGCTCTCCAACGCGCGCATCTGATCTGTGTCGGGTTCGAACAGACCATTGCCGAACAGTGTGACATCACCCCAATCGGCGATCAGCTGTGCCTGATGCAGGGACATCGGGCCGGTTGCGAGCACGCCGAGCGGCCCGCCGGAAACCTCGTAGCCGTGGCAATAGGGGCAGTGCAGCACGCTCCTGCCCCAGAGCTCGGCAAGCCCGGCAACCTCCGGCAGGATATCGCGCACCCCGGTGGCCAGCACCAATCGTGCGGCACCGAATGTCTCGTCGCCATCGGTGGTGATTTCGAAATCGCTGCTGCCGGCGGCAACGGCCTTGTCGGCGCGCCCGTCGACAACCCTGGCTGTCGGGTAGGCCAGCAGCTGCCGCCTTGCGTCAGCCAGGATTGCGCCAGGCGCGCGCCCGTCATGTCCGAGGAAGCCGTGCGAATGCTCGGCAAAGCGGTTGCGCGGCTGGCCGGCGTCGATCACCAGCACTTTGCGTCCTGCCCGCGCCACCTGGATGGCGGCGGACAGGCCGGCAAAGCTGCCGCCGATGACGGCAAGATCATACTGCATGGCTGGAGACTCCAATGAGATCAAAACGGCGGCGGAAATCGGCGGTCAGGTCGGCCAGCGTGATGCGGCTCAGCTTCTCCGCCAGCAGCCTTTCGGCGGCGATGCGAAAATCGTCGAGGACGGCGATCACCGCCTGCTCGACGAGGCAGCCGGGGCTTTCCGGCTCTGTGCTGAACGGCAGCAGCGTCTCGCCAAGGGCGACGCTGATCTCGGCCAGGGATATTTTCTCGGGCGCCCGCCCGAGCAGCCAGCCGCCACCGTGCCCGCGCGACGAGGTGACGATGCCGGCATCGCGCAAGCCTGCGATGGTGCGGCGGACCACAACCGGATTGGTGTGGATGAAGGTGGCAAGCTGCTCGGAGGTCAGCGCCTGTTCGGGCTTCTCGGCCATGTGGACGAGAATGTGCAAGGTCGAGGACAGTCGGCTGTTGCGTTTCATGTAACTTAGTTAGTTACGATTGGCGAAGCCGTCAAGTGTTCGCCGGTTGCCACTTCCCAGCATCGCGTCCGCCGTGTTTAGTCCGGCCATGGCTTTCACCATCCGCCAGTTGCAGTTCTTCATCGCCGTCGCCGAGCAAGGCACGGTTTCGGGCGCCGCGCAGAACCTGTCAATCTCGCAGTCGTCGGTCACCGAAGCGATCAAGGAGCTCGAAAGCGATCTCGGCGTCGAACTGTTCGAACGCCATCCGCGTGGCCTCAACATCACCCACAAGGGCCACCAGTTCCTGCGCCACGCGACGAAAATCCTCGCGGACGTTTCCGACGCGCGCCGCTCTTTCTCCGGCGAGCAGGCGGTGGCGGCCGGCCGGCTGCAGCTCGGCGTCACCTCGCTGGTTGCCGGTTATGTGCTGTCGGATCTGCTCGCCCGCTACCGTCGCGCCTATCCCGGCGTCGAGGTCTCTGCCATCGAGGACAATGGCGATTATCTCGAACACCTCCTGATTGGCGGCAAGCTCGACATTGCCGTCATGGTCACCTCCAATTTGCGCGACCGCACCGCGTTGCAGTCGGAAATCCTCGAAGTCTCGGCCTATCGGCTGTGGCTGCCGCTCGGTCATCCGCTCGTCGGCGCCGACATTATCAGCATTGGCGACATTGCCTCCGAAACGCTGATCATGCTGACCGTCGACGAGATCGAGGAGAATACCGGCAAGCTGCTGACGGCAATCGGCGCCAAGCCGCATGTCGCCTTCCGCACCCGTTCCGTGGAAGCCGTGCGCAGTCTGGTCGCCACCGGCGCCGGTGTGGCGCTGCTGCCCGACCTCGTCTACCGGCCCTGGTCGCTGGAAGGCGACCGCATCGAATCGCGCGATATTTCCGGCTCCTTGCCGGTGGTCCAGGTCGGCATGGTCTGGCGGCGCGGCTCCGGTCTGCCGCAGGCCGCGCGCGATTTCATCGGTCTTGCCCAGTCGCAACGGACGGTTCGCCAGCGTCCCTGAGAGATCGGCTGCCAACCTATCGGAAAAACCGATATCGCCCTTCTGATAAATGAATTTGCGAAACCGGAATTTTCAAAGCACTTTCCGGTTCAGGGACCAAAGCCGCCATCAGAGCGGCATCAAGCCCAACGGACGAACTGACAGTTTTCAGTCCGCGCGTGACCCCTAGCGAAGACCGAAACCGGCCTTCGGGGCCAGGCGCCTAAATGGGAGATCGACAATGAATTCATTCCTGAAGTCGTGCACTGCTCTGACGGTCGCGCTGACCTTCTCCGGTCAAGCCGTCGCCCAGGTCAAGGAACTTGGCAAGGGCGAGGGCCAGGTCAATATCGTTGCCTGGCCGGGCTACATCGAGCGCGGCGAAACCGACAAGGGCTATGACTGGGTGTCCTCCTTCGAGAAGGAGACCGGCTGCAAGGTCAACGTCAAGACCGCCAACACCTCCGACGAGATGGTCTCGCTGATGAATGAGGGCGGTTTCGACCTCGTCACGGCTTCGGGCGATGCTTCGCTGCGCCTCGTTGCCGGCAAGCGCGTGCAGCCGATCAACACCGATCTCATCCCGAGCTGGAAAACGGTCGACGAGCGCCTCAAGGACGCGCCGTGGTTCACCGTTGGCGGCGCCCATTACGGCGTTCCCTACCAGTGGGGTCCGAACGTCCTGATGTACAACACCGACGTGTTCAAGGAAGCTCCCAAGAGCTGGAATGTCGTCTTCGAGGAAATGAAGCTGCCGGACGGCAAGTCCAACAAGGGCCGCGTCCAGGCCTATGACGGGCCGATCCACGTCGCGGACGCCGCCAACTATCTGATGTTCCACAAGCCGGAACTCGGCATCAAGGATCCCTACGAATTGAACGAGGACCAGTACAAGGCGGCACTCGACCTGCTGCGCGTCCAGCGCACGCTGGTCGGCCGCTACTGGCATGACGCCGCCATTCAGGTCGACGATTTCCAGAACGAGGGCGTCGTCGCTTCCGGCTCGTGGCCTTTCCAGGTCAACACGCTGGTCGCCGCCAAGAAGCCGATAGCGTCCACCATTCCGGAGGAGGGTGCGACCGGTTGGGCCGACACCACGATGATGGAAGCCGATTCGGCCAACCCCAACTGCGCCTATATGTGGATGGAACATTCGCTGTCGCCCAAGGTGCAGGGCGACGTCTCGGCCTGGTTCGGTTCGCTGCCCGTGGTGCCCGCCGCCTGCAAGGGCAATGAGCTTTTGACCGACGAGGGCTGCAAGACCAACGGCTACGAGAACTTCGACAAGATCAAGTTCTGGAAGACCCCGGTGTCGAAATGCGCCACCCAGAACGACCAATGCGTGCCGTACTACCGCTGGGTGTCGGACTATATCGGCGTCATCGGCGGAAGGTGATTCCGCGCTTCGCCTGAGAGTGCAGCGCCGCCCCTCACCTTGCCCTCTCCCCGTGAAGAAGCGGGGAGAGGGGGGTCACCGGCCTTGGAGTGCTTCCCTTCTCCCCGTCACTGTACGGGGAGAAGGTGCCGGCAGGCGGATGAGGGGCAGCGCAAACGCCCGCT